>CAZMYK010000789.1:0-2318 GCA_964570435.1 uncultured Saprospiraceae bacterium
AAACTTGCTGGTCGCAGGATCGAATTGTTGAGCTAGTTCATCATTGTCATCTATATCACTGCCACCAATACTTGTATCCTCTGGCTGATCTACTTCTAGTTCATCTTCATTGATAGGCTCATAAGCTCTCTCTCTATTACCATTGTAAGCGAAACGCCCCCAATGTCGGACCATTGGGCCAAACTCAAAATCTTCTTCATCAGGCAAAGAGAATATCCCAGGACGAATGGAACCGACATTATCGTCATTCACTACCATTATTGAAGAGTTGAGATAGGAAGCTATCTGACTGGCAAAAAGATTATTCGTAAAGCTTAGAGTGACATAAATTCGCTCTCCTTCAAAAATCACCTCAGGTACTTCTACGGAAGGAAGTATAGGGTTACCCATCTGATTAATGGGGCCTGAAAAATCAACTGTTCTTGAGGCATATAAGCGTGATTCTCCCTTAACAGTAATATGCATCAATCCTTCAGGGTCAAAATCATCATTTGGAGTTGGTGGGAAGAAAGTTTGCTGGAATACAGTAAGTTGCCCTGTATCTGGCATGACAAACACTGCTGAATGTGTGTAAGTATTGGAGTATATTGTAGCATCTACTGCTGGAAGAAAACTCAGTACTGGGTCACCATTTTCATCAAAGGGTTCACTGCCGTCTGCTAATTCATTATAGTACACCCTGGGGTGCCAGTCTATTTCGCGCCAATCAACATTTGAATTACTTTCTATTTTGAAAGCAATTTGTCCTCCCATTTGTACATCAAGCGTATGGGTTATTAGGATGTCTTCAGGTGTTTCTGACCAATTAAAACTTCGGGTATACACAGTTGTACTTACTTCTTGGTCGTCAGTGTAGATGATATGCAGTTGTAGGCTATCCGAGGTTGTCGGCTTGGAGAAGGTTCCATCTACAACTAAAACACCATCTGAGGGGAGTGATGTTACTTGTTTTGAAAATAGTGTGAAGTCTTCAGATGCTTGGAAAGTAGTGACGCTTATACCATCAGGATCAATGTATCCTTCTAAATAATCAGGACTAATACTTTGATAAGTAATAATCGGGTCCCATATGACTTGGTCATACGCACCATCTTTGCGAGACTGCAACCGAAAATACAGTTGTTTCTGATCATTAATATCACCTGCGTCTACTTCAATGAAAATGGGTTCTCCATCATTGAGTTCAATTGATTGAGGTAAGTTGTAGCTAGTAATACTGTCTATCCATAAAGACTCAGAAGAATTTCCACTCCCCCATTGAATTTGGGCAATTATGCCATCTTTTGGCTCATACCCTTCAAAATCATCATCAATATCAGGAGCCAGAAACACTGGAGCCTCTACTCGAATAATCCCAGGGTGGGGAGGTCTCCACATTCGGACAACATCATGCAATGGGTATTCGTCAATGAGTGCTGCTAGGCCAGCTGTATCGACGGGACTAATGTCATCACTCAAGCTAGCATTAGGCTGGATAGGACTATCTGTATTGTCTGCAAATGGCTCGAACTCAGGATGTCCATCCCCGTTTATAGTATTGAAGTAAATGAGTCCGCGTCTAGCAACATCTAATAAACCGTCACTATTGAAATCATTGGTATATGTGTAAGTCGTAGAACGGGATTTAATTCTAGTATACCCTAGGAAAAAGCCACCAGGAATGTTAGCTTCTGCACCCTTAGAGTTGCCCTTGCTTTTTGTTTCATTTAAGAACGAAATTGGCCCTTCAATAGGAGCAACTTCACCGAAACGCAAAAGCGAAGGAGTTAGAACTGATGTTCTGTTCGGTCGGTACCACAACTGTCCTTGTCTATGAAATACCTTGTCGGGCAAACGGTCTCCATCTATATCCGTAAAAGAAGCTAACCCCCAGCTTTCACTTCTGTCTATTGAAAAATTAACCCCATAGGTGTTTCCTTTAGCCCATAGAGGACCTGGACCTGGACCAACAGTTACCGCACCACCTATACTCCTATTTCTTGATCCTGAACCATCCAGAAATGTAAGATTGTCTGGGATACCTACGACTCCACTAATGAGGTCTCCGTCAAGGCCATTTGAAAGCTCTCCAGTTTCTGCTTCAGCAACAACAAGCGTATCTTGTAGAGGAGTGAAATCATTGCCTTCATATAAGTCATTGAAATAATCGAATGGATACTCATAAAACAAGGAGGTATCAGCCCCGTATTCTCCTAGTTTTGTTAAAAGGGATTTGTTAAAAGGGCCATATTCATATTCAAATCGGTAGCTTCTGATTTGCTGACCATTGAAGCGCATTTCTACTCTACTAAGGCGTTCTGTACTGGCACGAACAAAAC
>CAZMYK010000790.1:0-2313 GCA_964570435.1 uncultured Saprospiraceae bacterium
TCACATTTGCAAGATCTTCGATGATTCCCCAATTCTCAGGCCCCTTCATTCCTCTCCCTGCAGAAACAACTAGTTCAGCTTCTGGCAAAGGCACAATTCCTTCAGAAACCTCGACCTCAGTCACTGCCAAACGAGATGCGGGAATATCTGCTGAAATTGATTCTACGGTTCCAGCACTACCATCCATCTCTATACCGAATGAGTTACCCATTAATGATAGGACCTTAACAGCACTAGTAATTTCATACGTCGCGAATGCTTTTCCTGAAAAAACACCTTTCTTGACCTTGAATGCTCCATCTATCTCAGGAAGTGCATTTACACCGGAAACAGATCCTGCTTCCAGACGCACCGCTAATCTTCCCACCAGCGACTTTCCATTGGCTGTATGGCTCAGCACTACAACCGTTGACCCTAAACTCGAAACAACTTGCGAAATCACGGATGTGAATACTTGGCTATCAAAACTATTCAGCGCCTCATCACCAATATTCAATATCTTTGAAGCACCATAAAGACCTAGGTCTTCTGCTCCATTTACCTGGCCCAAAGTCAGAGCCACGCATTCGAGACCCATCTTCTCCGCAACCTTACTCCCATAACAGACAGCCTCAAAAGCAGTCTTTTTAAACTGACCCTTTATTGTTTCAGCAAAAACTAATACTGACATTTCTTTCTTTTTCGTTGATTAAATAACTTTTGACTCCTCGTGTAAGAGTCGCACTAGTTCGTCCATATCCTCTGGATCTACCAGTTTCACCCCTTGCTTCTTTTCAGGGAGGTCATACTTGACAACTTTAGATATATCCGTTCCTCCTTCTACTTCAATAACTTCAAGGGGTTTTCTTTTGGCCATCATGATGCCACGCATATTGGGAATTCGTTGTTCCGCAAGTCCCTTAGCAGCCGAAATCACAAAAGGGGTATCCACCTTAATGCCTTCAACGCCCCCTTCTATATCTCTATTGATATTTGCTGTTCCACCTTCCATTTCCAACTTACTTGCATAGGAGATAAATGGCAAATCTAAATATTCAGCAATCATTCCAGGAACTTCGCTTCCATTGTAGTCAATCGTTTCCTTACCGGCAAAGATGATATCGTATTGCTCACTCCTTGCATGGTCAGCAATATGCTTCGCAACAGCTAAAGCACTTTCTGGCTCGATGTTAATTCTAACCGCCTTATCTGCACCAATTGCAAGTGCTTTTCTGATTACTATATCATTACTAGCTGGTCCAACGTTAATTGCTACAACTTCTCCTCCCACTGCCTCTTTCAGCTCTAATGCCCTCACGAGCGCATACCATTCATCATATGGATTCATTATAAATTGGACTCCGTTTGTATCGAACCTCGAGTCTCCCTCCGAGAATGCAATCTTCGCAGTAGTTTCTGGCGTTTTACTTATACACACTAAAAACTTCATAAGTTATTTCCTTAATTTTGCCTCAAATATAGATAATTATAACAGATAACATTTCTGAATGCGTAATGTTGTACAAAAAAATGCGTTGATGACGGACAGACTAAAAAGTTTACTGGCTTTGCTGGACGAGACCCCTAATGATGGCTTCTTGCTTTTTGCGATTGCAAAAGAATATGAGGGCAACGGTGAACTTGAAAATGCACTAAGTCATTATGAAAAATTAAGAAGTGTTGACCAAGAATATGTTGGACTTTACTTCCACCTAGCTCACCTTTATGCCGAACTAGACAAGCCAGAAAAAGCAATGCAAATCTATGACAAAGGGATTGAAATTGCAGAATTGCTGAAGGACACCCATGCCTTGTCTGAACTGAAGGGTGCCAGAATGAACTTAGAGTTAGAACTTTAAGAAAGTTGAATTAGCAAGTAGAGCGAAAAGTCAAAAAAATGTACACACTCGCAACATTCATAGAAAAATCGGCTTCATCCGATGTAGTCTTTGCAGATCCAATCTTGCAAAGTCTGCATCTTGTCAGACACAAGAATTGGGTTGACTCTCACAACATTGCTCAAGACATCCACTCCAAATGGGCTTATATGGTGCACGGCTATCTCCATCGCTTAGAAGGCGATGAATGGAACGCGTCCTACTGGTACAGGCAGGCTAAGGAGGATAACTTTGCTGGAAGCCTTGATGAAGAATGGGAATACATAGCTGAAAAATATTTACGTACTTTCGCGCCATAATGCAAGCACATTATTACAAAGAGTACTATACCTTAGAGAGAAAACACTGGTGGTTCAGAGCACGATTAGAGATCTTGCAGTCGATGCTCGAGAAGAAAATCTACAAGGGGCAGGCGTTAAAAATTCTGAATGCAGGG
>CAZMYK010000791.1:0-2313 GCA_964570435.1 uncultured Saprospiraceae bacterium
CTCTGCTAACCTATTACAAATCTCAGATCGAACTCTCCAACGGCTTCACCCTCACATGGCAAACTGATAAAACAAGGATGATCAATGGACGGATGCATTTTCTTGAAATGCAATACGTCATGATGGATCAAAAGGGGAAACTTTACGAGGAGGAGGATTTAGAATTCGAAGAACGGCTTGCCTATTTTAAAGGCTTCGATCTCATTTCGGAAACCCATAGCGTCGGATTTCTTCATGGGACAGATTATGAAAGTAAGTCCCTATACTTACATAATTCACCTGAGCCTGAACTTTATGACTTAGATCTTGATTTTGAAGGCTACATGGAAATGGCACTTGAGGCAAAGATCTTCGAGTATTGGCCTCTTGTATTACTTGATATTCAGACTAATTCAGAGCGACCTGAAACTACTAAATTCAAGAAGGAAATGCCCAAAATTTTTGATGGCTTCGATTGGGATGAGTTTGTTGAAAAGTATTCCAGTCTTAGATTAAGTAGGCAGTAAGTTAGTTGTTGCACGCAGGTTCATTTCAAAAATTGTATAGGAAAAGTAGCCACCTACGGAAAGCGATTTTCCTTTTCTATTGGGTCCTTTCCAGGTAGCTTCCAGAAAGAACGAGGTATCAAAGGCATTGTGAGGAATTTTGCGAGTTTCAAATGAGCCAAATTGATGCTACCAAAAAATGAGATGAATACCAAAAGATGTCTTTCGATGAAACAGATCTGGTGAAAATTTCCCTCTAAGGGCTTTAAGCCCTTAGAGGGAGCAACTGGAGGAGATGATAAAGTTAAGGCGCCTGGCTCTACTTCTGAATGTACTGCAACAAGTCTTGCAAGACAGCTTGCGATAGCGCTGTGCAGCAGTCATTCTGAAGCGGAGCGGAAGGATGAGACCGAAGGTCCGAGCGAATAGCGAGCTGCGAAACCTAGCGCCACGAGGAACGAGGGGATCGCCCAGAAAAAGCTAAGAAGAAAAAGCCTTGTCAACTAAATCCGAGGATTCATAAATTTGCTAATGAATCTGGGAGGAGGCATTAATCAAGCTTGGTCATTGAACACATCAGTCCCGAGCAAAGACCTGCGTATCAGGATGATAGGTATACCATCCGTACCATTCCTTTACAATAAAGAAATAAGATGCCAACTGAAGATCCTTCAATTCTCCCGATTGGCACTTCCCAAAGTAATCCCAGATACTCAAAGTCTGCTCGTCCACAATCTTTCCATTTTCATCCTCGACGAAGCTTAGTGCGCGTCCTTCCACCTCAGGTATGAAGGCCCCTCCCAATGTCGATTTGGGTTTGTGAAAGACTACTAGCGGTGTTTCCTTTCCCAAACTATCCATCAATACCTTCCCCGTGTCGTCCAGGTCCCTGAAAGAAAAGGCCTTATGTAAGTGGTGATCACTCACCCCCAAGATGATATCAAACATAGGCAGCGATTCACTGATTTTTTCGGGAGCGGTTTTTCTGTATGTCGGGGCAATTCTCTCATAGCCGAGGACTTCACGCGAGCCATGGCCCTTTCGCTTAGATTGAGAGTCATATAGGACTTCGGTTTCTGGATATTCCTCTAGCCAACTTGCCCACGATAGTTGGTAGGTGTCTATGTTCCTTAAGATGCTGTCTTTCATTGGCCCATAGAAAGACCTGCCTTCGAAGGGTAGCCAATAAGAATTGGTCTCCATATCGCTCATAAACCATGTACTCTTATAGATTCCATGCTGCCTAAATTCTAACTTTTTCCCACCAACGATCGGCTCAAAAGCTGAACCGCTACCACACATCTCACAAAGTAAGACTACTACTTGCTTATCTCCCAATGTCAAATCTGCTATGTGGTGGTTTTTTAAAATCCACCATGGCAAGGCATAGGCTTGGCCTTCTACGACGATCCCAATAACTGTATCATCGTCCTTCATATGGGAGGCCGTCAGCCCGGGAGACCAGATGGCTTCAGTGAGAGACTTATGAAAGTCCAGCCTTTGTTCGACCGCTGCCATGTCGATGTACAGATTTTCAATTTCGGGATGTGGATGAAGGTCCTCTTGATGACTGTGCGAATGCTTGCTACTGTTGTGGTCGGATCTATGGTGGGAATCGCAAGCCGTAGAAATATGTATAATTAAAACGACAATAATACATAACATCGATCTACAAATCTGTCTTGTCAAACGAAAAATAATTCTAATTACGTTGAGTGAAGAATCTAATTGCTTGGCCATTAATTTAAATCTTGTTTCTACACTGAATTTCATAATTTCACCACTTCAAGAAGTTCTTTCGGAATATCCATTGTCTGGCACACCTCTT
>CAZMYK010000792.1:0-2305 GCA_964570435.1 uncultured Saprospiraceae bacterium
AATAATGGAAGTCTTGAACAGGCAAGGTAGCCAATACAAGGAGCGCTTTATGGTCCAGGTTGCCGACAAAATCAGGTCCATTGATGAAAAGGACATCCACTACTTCTTCGCTGAGGGAAAGACGGTCTACATGATTACTTCAGTTGGAAAACGATACTATGTAAATTATACCTTGTCCGAACTTCAGGATGCCCTGGACCCACAGAAATATTTTCGATGTAACCGAAAGATTATCCTCCGCATTGATAGCTTGATCGAAGTTCACACCTATTCTAAAAGTAAGTTAAAAGTGATCATGAAGAATAAGCCCAGTTTCGATGTATTCGTGCCATCAGAGCGTATTACCTCATTCAAGAAATGGCTCAATTAGATAGTAGAAGCCAAAATAATCCATTTGTCTCTGACAAGTGGACATATCGCATATTGAGGTAAGTTGAGTTTTTTTTAAATTCGTGGAAAATCAATCTGTATGAGAATTCACCTAGTCGTATTTCTGACTGCTCTCCTTTTGGCGGTCTCTTGCAAGTCAAATGAAAGTCAAGAAAAAATTGAGAAGACCGAAAAGAAGCTTCCTAATATTGTCTTCATTTATGCCGATGACCTAGGTTATGCAGAACTAGGCGCCTATGGAGCGACTGAATTAAAGACACCTAACCTTGATAAGTTAGCCTATAGTGGCATGAAATTCACTAAGGCATATGCTTCTTCAGCTACATGTACACCTAGTAGGTATGCCCTGCTTACTGGTGTCTATCCGTGGAGAGAGAAAGAAGCGAGAATTCTTCCAGGTACCGCTCCGCTGATCATCGGTACAAGTCAAATGACTGTGCCCAAAATGCTTAAGCAAGAGGGCTATGATACTGGGATTGTCGGAAAATGGCATCTTGGACTGGGAAGTGGAAATGTAGACTGGAATGAAACAGTAAAGCCAGGTCCCAATGAAGTAGGTTTCGACTACTCCTATATTATGGCTGCCACTCAGGATCGAGTCCCTACGGTCTATATCGAAGATGGTGATGTGGTAGGCTTAGAAGCGGATGACCCTATCGAGATCAACTACGATAAAAACTTTGACGGTGAACCGACTGCCCTTACTAATCCTGAAATGTTAAAAATGAAGTGGCATCATGGTCACAATAACAGCATAGTGAATGGGATTCCTAGAATCGGATTCATGAAGGGTGGCGAAAAGGCCAAGTGGATAGATGAAGATATGGCGGATCACTTTCTGGAAAAGGCTCAAGCTTACGTTAGTCAGGAAAGAGAATCCCCATTCTTCTTGTACTATGCCCTACAGCAACCCCATGTCCCAAGGACTCCACACCCAAGATTCGTAGGAAGCTCCGGGATGGGACCTCGTGGTGATGTGATTGTCGAAGCTGACTGGTGCATAGGTGAATTTATGAAGACCCTTGAAGAGCAGGGATTACTAGAAAATACTTTAATCGTCTTTTCTAGCGATAACGGGCCTGTGATAAATGACGGCTATTATGATGATTCAGTAGAATTACTTGGGGACCATAAGCCCAAGGGACCGCTAAGAGGTGGAAAATACAGTCTTTTTGAGGCTGGTACAAGGGTTCCTTTTATCAGTTCATGGAAGGGACAAATAGAGCCTGGAACCAGCCACGAAATGATTTCTCAATTAGACCTATTCACCTCCATCGCCTCCTTGGTAGGAAGCGAACTCGTTGTCGAAGATAGTGAGAACCTATTGGACCTCTTGATGGGAAAAGAGCAAAAAGGAAGAGAGTCATTGATCATAGAAGCCACAAGTCGAACTGCCCTACGACACGGAGACTGGGTCATGATACCACCCTATGAAGGCCCAGCTGTACTAAGTAACGTCAACATAGAGCTAGGTACGATGAAGGAGTATGGTCTATTTAATCTTGCAAGTGACATAGGACAGCAGGTTAATTTAGCCTCAGAGAACCCAGAAAAATTAGCCGAGCTTAAGAATTTGTTTACTGAAATTCGAGGAGATGCTGGTGAAATTGAAGCCATCGAGCTCAAGTAAGACCAAGCAGGAACTTTGCCTTGCTTTTACTCAAAAAAACAGCCTAGAGTAGGACGAGATCGAGGGCTTTTGGTGGGCGATATCTGTTGACGGCAATCTGTGGTTATCCACTCCGATATTGTCATACAACATGAAATGACAGAATATCCTTTAAAAGCGGACTGTCATTTTGTCATAATTCGAAAGTTTTCACTAATTTTGCATTCTTTTTAACCACATTAATGAATGGGAATGTACAATGATAATCCTACCCTGGATAGCATTCCGAAGGTAATTGACGAAAAA
>CAZMYK010000793.1:0-2302 GCA_964570435.1 uncultured Saprospiraceae bacterium
TAAGAGTACTCCAGGTGCTGTCGATCCCACCTTGAATCCATCTATATTCTGGTTTTCAAACTTAATTATCCTTTCTACAGGTACGATATTCGCAATGTGGTTAGGTGAAAAGATTACAGATCGAGGAATTGGTAATGGTATTTCCCTTTTAATAATGGCCGGTATTATAGCCACTCTTCCTAGGGCTTTCTTTGCGGAATTGCAGACACAGCTTAACCAAACTAGTATAATTGTATTTATACTGGAGCTTGTCATCCTATTCGTTGTTGTGCTTGCCTGTGTCCTTATTGTGCAAGGTGTGCGTAAGATACCAATTCAATTTGCTAAGAGAATGGTAGGTCGCAGTTCGGGAAATATACCTGTATCAGGTGCAAGAGATTACATCCCGTTAAAGGTTAATGCCGCAGGTGTGATGCCGATCATCTTTGCTCAAGCGATCATGTTTCTACCTGGATCAATTGCAGGTTTCTTCTCTCCCGATGCTGCGAATAGCGGAATTTTGGGCCAGCTGCAAGATTGGAAATCGTTATCTTATAACATCATATTCTTCTTCCTGGTAGTTATTTTTACCTATGTATATACAGCCTTGCTTGTGAACCCACAGCAATATGCTGAATACCTGAAAAGACAAAATGCTTTTATCCCAGGTATTAAGCCAGGCAAAAGCACACAGGACTTTATTGATAATCTTACGACCAGAGTGACACTTCCAGGATCTATTTTCCTGGGACTAATCTCTGTTTTTCCAGGAATGGTTGCTGCATTTGGTGTTAATGACGCCTTTGCGCTTTTCTTTGGGGGGACTTCGTTGTTAATTATGGTGGGAGTTGTTCTTGATACCTTGCAACAGGTGGAGAGTCATCTTTTAATGAGAAAGTATGATGGCTTGGTGAAATCAGGAAGGCTGAAAGGCAAAAGCGGAATGCAGCCGATAGGTACCAATATGTAATTCCATCAGTGATATTTTACAAGACTAAGGAGGAAATCGAACTAATTCGAGCTAGCTGTCTATTGGTTAGTAAGACATTGGCCCTAGTAGGATCTTTATTAAGACCGGGAACCAGTGGGGCATTGATAGACGAAAAAGCCGAAGAGTTTATTCGAGACCAAGGTGCAATTCCAGGTTTTAAAGACTATCGTGGCTTTCCTTCCACTTTATGTATCTCGATAAATGAAGGTGTTGTGCATGGAATTCCTAGTAAAGAAGAATTTAGAGATGGGGATGTGGTGTCAGTGGATTGCGGTTCATACATGAATGAATTTTATGGCGACTCTGCATTTACATTTGCTATTGGAGATGTACCCGACGAGACGATGAAACTCCTCCAAGTAACTAATGATAGCCTGTATCTTGGCATTGAGGCAGCGAGGAAGGGGAACCGCTTAGGAGATATTGGCTACGCAATTCAGAATTTTGCAGAAAAGGAGCATGGTTACGGTGTAGTTAGAGAATTGATAGGGCATGGGATTGGTAGAAACCTACATGAAAAGCCAGATGTCATGAATTACGGGAGACGTGGAAAAGGCGGTATGCTGAAAGAGGGGCTTGTGATAGCGATTGAGCCTATGGTCAATCAAGGAGTGAAGGAGGTGCAGAAATCTTCAGACGGTTGGACAATCATAACTAAGGACCGTAAGCCTTCTGCGCACTATGAGCATACGATAGCAGTCACAAAATCTGGACCTGATATTCTTTCCGATCATAGTTTTGTTGAAAATGCTATAAAAAATAATGCAAATATTAGGGATATTTCGATAAAAAATTAGATATTTGCACTCCGAAAAAATAATATGGCTAAACAAGATCTTATAAAACAGGATGGAATAATCGAAGAAGCCTTATCAAATGCTATGTTCAGAGTGAGATTGGAAAATGATCACCTCATCGTAGCAACGATAAGCGGAAAAATGCGCATGCATTACATTCGAATTCTCCCTGGTGATAAGGTTGCGGTAGAAATGTCACCTTATGATTTGTCTAGAGGTAGGATTACCTATAGATACAAGTAAGGACAAAAAAGATAACAAATGAAAGTAAGAGCTTCCATTAAGAAAAGGTCTGTTGATTGTAAGATCGTTAGACGAAAAGGTAAACTTTACATTATTAATAAGAAGAACCCAAAGTTTAAGCAAAGACAAGGGTAATAATCTAGCATTATGGCAAGAATAGCAGGAGTAGATCTTCCTAAGAATAAGAGAGGTGTTATTAGTTTAACATACATCTATGGCATCGGACCGACAAGTGCCGAAAAAATATTGGCGACGGTAGGTGTTGATGTTCACACTAAGGTGCAAGATTGGA
>CAZMYK010000794.1:0-2300 GCA_964570435.1 uncultured Saprospiraceae bacterium
GTGTAGAAAATAATAATATTTGTTTCTACAGGTTCTACTTTGCTGATCCATGGGCTGTCTTCTAAAAAGTTTGCTATTTTTTTAGCTCTACTATGATCTTCTTCAAGTCTTTTTATATGATGCGAAATCTAATTCTACCAATATTGCTTTTTGCCTCAAGCTCTTTATATGGACAAGAGGTTGTGGATATTTCACCACTTTCGATTGCAGATAGCGTTCGAGCAGAGGGAGTAGCTGTTGCGGACTTTAACAATGATGGATTAAGTGACTTTTATCTAAGTAATCCCGAGGGACGTAACTGGCTATTTCAAAATATGGGCGAAGGCTTATTCACGGAAGTTAGTGAAAGATATGGACTTGATGTGGATTCACGAACGAAGACCTCAGTTTGGGGAGATTTTAATAATGATGGCTTTAGAGACTTATATCTTGGCAATCAAGATGGAACTGACCAGCTATTTCTCAATGTTGATGGTGAAGCATTTGAAGAAGTGACGATTTCATCTGGTATCTATAATCCAAAGCAGACCCAGTCAGTTAATCTTGCAGATGTGGACAATGACGGTTTCCTCGATATTTATGTGTCCAATTTTTTATCTGAAAATATATTGTACCGGAACAACGGTGACCTTACTTTTTCAAACTATATTTATCTATCAGGTGCGGTAGATGTGGGAAAATCGATGGGCAGTCTATTTTTTGACTATGATGGAGACGGAGATTCAGATCTATACCTCGTGCATGATGACTTCGAAAAGAACTTCCTCTATCTTAATAATGGTCAAGGTAGGTTCGAAGAAATTGCCGAGTCAGTTGGAGCCGATGTGCAATCTTATGGGATGGGACCAGAAATACTAGATGTGAATCTAGATGGACATCTAGATTTATATATTACAAACCTTTTCTCCAATACCCTGCTAGTTAACGATGGAAGCGGTAACTTTCAAGACCAAGCTGGTGATTTGGGAATTGATGATTTTGGCATGAGTTGGGGAGTTACAAAGTGGGACTATCAAAACGACGGATTTGAAGATATATACATTGCCAATGAATATGAGTTTTCCCCATATGAAAGTATGCTTTATCGTAAGTTCATAGATTCTTTTTCAATTTTGCAAACTGCAAATCCACTAATCAATCAGGAAAACAACTTCGGTCTAGCAACCATTGATTTAGATTCAGACGGGGATTTAGATTTATTGTCAGCTAATAAATCTTCTTACATGCGGATATATCGGAATGATGAGGAGCAAGGGCATTTCCTGAGGATTAAATTGATTGGAAGTGAATCCAATAGAGATGCAGTCGGAGCTAAAATAAAGTGGATAAAGAGTGAGAATGAAGTACATCTAAAAACAGTGCAAGGGGCTAGTGGCTGGACCAGTCAATCTTCTTCGGTTCTCCATTTTGGCCTAGGTGAATTTGATCAAGAATTCAAAGCCACAATTTATTGGCCTAGCGGCTTACAACAGGAACTGTCACTTTCAGATCTCAATAAATTTTATACCATCACGGAAGGCGGAGAAGCACTTGTTGGGAATATCTTTCCCAACCACGACTCAAGCAGCGCGACCGAAGATATCATGAAACAGGTCATACAAATCTATCCAAACCCACAAAACGGCGCATTTGTGGTGGAAAATCTTTCAGACAACCCCATTCTAGAACTTACAATCTTTGATCATCTAGGACGAAGACTTGACTCACAAATCACATATCACGGTCACAAGGCGTTTGTTTCTGATGTGTCTAATGGTGATTTTGGTATGCTCTTTTGCCAAATTAAAACCCGCAACAAATTGATTGTTAGAAAGATTCTATGTAGCCAATGAGGTACCTAGCAGTCCTACTATTATTGCTGACTTCTACAGATAAGGTAGATGCTCAAGAATCTATGGCTGTGGATCATCTTAGGAAGTTTCTTCAAAAATATGATCCTGATCTAGTTTCTTTAGAGAACGAAGTGTGCGAGTTGTTAATTTCTCCTAAATTTCAAGGCCGTTTATTTGTTGTGAATGATAAGTTGGGAAATAAGATTTCAAATTCATGGATCAACTTTGAGCACCTTGAAAAGGATTCAATCGCTGTTGGTGGTAATCCTTATGGTGGAGAAAATAGACTATGGTTAGGTCCTCTTGGTGGACAACATGGTCTTTTTTACAAAAGAGACGAAGCAATAAGTGATAGCAATTGGTTTATCCCAGCTCCCATCGATCAAGAAGCTTTTCCTGAAGTGCTACGAACTAGTACAACGACTAAGTTTAAGAAGTCAATGCTTTTGGAGAACTATGTTGGAGTCG
>CAZMYK010000795.1:0-1266 GCA_964570435.1 uncultured Saprospiraceae bacterium
GGAAAATCTGCAGTTTCAATATAATACCAGCTCCAATCGAGCAGGCTTTTTGCTTGGCCTACAAATTGGGCAAGCATTCACAACTGAGCATCGCTATGAACTGCTAGGTGAAGATGCTAAAAAAATGAGACTCGATCTCTACTATGGTATTAAGTTGACCTACCTCCTTCCCCTTTACACCTTTAGCACAAAAAAAACAATTTATTACTAAGAAGTACACCTTCCTTGAACTGTCACTTATTAGTCTATCATTTACCTACCAAGCCAGCTAGTCTGTAGCACCCTAAATGCAGGAAAAAGAAGAGACAATGAGCACTATAGACTAATCTCACATCACTTTTCTACTCAAAAGTACTTACCTTAAAACGTTATATAGCTCAATAAGATTTTAATTCCGATATGATCGAAGGTATTACAAAACATGATTTTCAGAATCATAAATCAGCAGTAGCAAGCCTCCTCCAGGAAATAGACTTCATTGATGAAGCCAAAAGTTACAGAATAGTTGAAAAGATCACTGGCAATTTTGCTGAATATTCATCTTTCTCTCTATTCCACTTTACCCAACGTAGACTCTCTGGTGCCATATTCAGTGCCGTGAGCAAGCAATTTACTGAGGTAGGCAGGTCCATTAAAATTTGCTACATGGCCGTGCGAAAAGAATTTCAAGGGCAGAGCATTGCTAGAGAATTGATAGAGCACTTTATTGCTTCTGCGCAACATAGCTTTGAAAATATTGTCCTTACAACATTCGAAGACAATCATAGAGCCATACGGTTCTATTCTAAGTTCAGTTTTATCCCATTTACAATTAACAAAATACATCAGAGCGTTCTGAAAGATAGAGGTAGTCGGAATGAGCATCGAGACTTGGTATTTATCAGGAGATTCCCACTTCGCAATGTGTTGATCCGTCCTTTACGAACTTCAAACGTTGACTTCCTAAAAGAGATGTTGTTTCGATCATTGCAAACCAATAGAGAACTTTTCGAAAGGTCAATTTTAGAAAGCAGTGAGCTAGCTAGATATTATGACGACTGGGACAGCAAGAAAGAGATTGGTTTTATTGCGAGGTATAATGACAAGGATATTGGTGCAATATGGAGTCGAAAACTTCCTTTCTACAATCAGGGTTATGGCTACGTCGATGATCACATCCCAGAAATGGGCCTTGCAGTCTACTATGAATATAGAGGAAGAGGCCTTGGACAAATGTTAATGGAACATCTGTTTACACGCTTGAAGCATCTTGGTGAAGAAGCCGTA
>CAZMYK010000795.1:1276-2298 GCA_964570435.1 uncultured Saprospiraceae bacterium
TGTACACGCACAAGGACAATCCCGCAAAACGAGCCTATCTAAGAAATCAATTCACTGCCGTACGCAGAGAAGGAAGTAATATCATCCTAGTAAAGAAGCTATAGATCGACTTCTAATTGACCTCTAAGGATATCCTTCATTCCCTCGCGCTTTCGAATCAAGTGCGCCTTGCCCTTGTGAACCAAGACTTCAGCAGGCCTAAATCGGGAGTTATAGTTTGATGACATCATGTAGCAGTAAGCTCCAGCGTTATGAAAGCACAAAATATCTCCCTCCATTATCTCTGTCATTTTTCGGTTCACACCAAAGGTATCCGTTTCGCAAATGTAGCCCACTACTGTGTATATCCGCTTCCTTCCCTCTGTCTTTGAAATATTAGTAATATTGTGATAAGCATCATAGAACATCGGTCTTATTAAGTGATTTAAACCGGAATCAACACCAGCAAAGACATTTGAGGTAGTCTGCTTTACCACATTTACCTTTGTCAAAAAATAACCTGACTCTGAAACCAAAAACTTCCCTGGCTCAAAAATAAGTGTCAAGTCTTTACCATAGGACTTACAAAAAGTCTCAAAACGTTCACTAAGTTGGAGTCCCAGATCCTCCATATCAGTCTCGATTCCATCATTCTTATATGACACTTTAAAACCAGAGCCAAAGTCAATAAAGTCTAAGTCCTTGAAATCACGTGCAGTATTAAGAAGAATTTCTGAAACTCTTAGGTAGACCTCCGTGTCTAGAATTTCCGAACCCGTGTGCATATGCAATCCATTGATTGTTAATCCGTAAGTCTCCACGATCCTATGAACGTGCGGAAGCTGGTGGATTGAAATTCCAAATTTGGAATCGATATGTCCTGTGCTAATTTTTGAATTCCCTCCTGCCATCACATGTGGATTCAACCTAATGCAAACCGGATAGTCCGGAAAATGGTCACCAAATTGTTCAAGGATGGATAGGTTGTCAATATTGATACGTACCCATTGTTCAGCCGCTTGCATTTTCCGAGAGGAAAATCA
>CAZMYK010000796.1:0-2284 GCA_964570435.1 uncultured Saprospiraceae bacterium
CTGCTAGTACTTCAAATGAACCTGAAGCACCAACTAAGCTTTCAAAGTGCATCCCACGGCAAACGTAAGTCAATTTTGCAATGTTGTCTCTGATAAATTGGTTGATCAATATGACTTCGTCTCTGGCAATGGGTTCTGTTAGGTGGTATTCTCTTTTCAAGACTGCAATACCAATTGGATAACTATTGCTCCAGAAAAAATGGCCATCCTTGATCACAATAAATTCGACGCTTCCGCCTCCAATATCCATAATCAAGAAGTTACCCTGCTTCATCCTTGGAAGAGCAAGGGAAACACCATCATAGATATATCTTGCCTCTGTGATGCCATCTATCACATCTACTTCAATACCTGAAATTTCCTTTATTTCTCGCACCAAGGTGGTACCATTTGTTGCGGTCCTTAGTGCCGCAGTACCTGAACAGGTAATCCCGACCAAGTTATGATCCTTGAGGACGTTCGAAAATTCCTTGATACAAGTAATAGCTCTTTCATAGGCCTGATCACTAATTTTCTCTATCCCATCCTTTGCCAAGTAGATATAGTGGCGTTTCCGGTAGTGTTCTATTAAACGCCCTTCATTGTCAAAAGAGGCAATAAGGAGATGGAAAGTATTGGTACCTAGGTCTAGAGCAGCATACTTATCCATTTGCACGAATCTTCTCAGCTTCAGCTAAAATATTGTTGTAAAAAGCTACTCCTTCCGTTGTAAAACTGGCACTGTACTTTGCAAGTCCATCTTCGTAGAATAGATAGTAAGTGCAACCTTCCTGAAAGAAAATCTTGGCATCTAAAACAATCTCACCATTTTCCTGAAATATTTGCTGTGCGAAATAGGGACAACTTGGATTGAAATTACTGGGCTGAACATTGTTAATGTGCCTTAGCGTTTGCTGAATGGATGCCTTTTCTTCTTGAGAGATACTGAATGGGAGGTTGGGGAAAATAAAGTCTATGTAGTCGCAGTTCTCGTACATATCAATGAGAATTTCGGAAGGGATTGCAGGAGGAATCTGCGAATTAGCAACCACTGCCTTCTCGACATTTTGATTTTCTACGGCTTGCTCGCCCCCTTTTTCTCCCTTACAAGAGAAAAAGACCAATAAAACGATAAGCCCTATCCATATTCTCATCATCAAATAAATTAAAAATTGAATTCTGATCTCAATGTAATAAAATATCCTACCAACCTTCGTACTTCCAGGCCTGCAATTGGCTCTGCCATGTATAAGGGTAGGATGGATCTATTGTACCTTAGCGTTACTACCCAGCGCTTGGTAAAGGCAAAGCCCCCACCAATCATGAACCCTAAGTCATAATTATTCAGTGTGCCAGTGATCGCTACAGGACTTTCTTCAATGTCAAAATTGACCAAGTAGGCATTAACAACACCTGCATGCAAATTAAATTTGTAATATCCTTGGTCTTCGATCCACCAGTCACTCCACTTTATGACAAGTGGAAGAGAGATGTAGTCTAAATGAAACTTATACGTCTGCTCAAAAATATTGTTGTAGATGGAAGTTCTTGAACCTCTTTGCTCATACAGAAATTCCAAGCCCATATCAAGAGTAGAGGAGAGAGGGAATTCCACCTTTACACCACCAGTGATTCCATATTTATGGTAACCAGCTAGTTCATCTCCATCGATCTGCGAGGTCGTAAATCCGAAAACAGCACTGCCTTTGAAAAAAGACTGCCCGTGTACAGATGTGAAGGATAATAATATGAAAAATACTATTTTTACCCGATGCATGGCTTGCAAAATTAAGCGTTAACCTTATATATGATAAAATATACGAGAAATAATCTCAAAAAAATTGAGCAATTCCTAGCCGACAATGGCTACAAGCTCATCTATGAAAAGGGTCACTTTAAGTCAGGGTATTGCATTGTAAACGAGTCTAACATCATTGTTGTGAATAAATTCTTCGATATTGAAGGGAGGATAAATGTTCTACAAGAAATTATTCCAACTCTAAAGTTGGCTGAAGGCATCTTTGAAAGTAAGGCATGAAAATAACCTTCTTAGGTACAGGTACTTCACAAGGAATTCCGGTGATTGCATGCACGTGTGCTGCATGTGTTTCTGAGGACCCAAGAGACCAAAGACTGAGAACCTCAGCCTTTATTGAGACTAAGGGCCTTCATATTTGCATTGATGTAGGACCTGACTTTCGACAACAAATGCTGGCTAATTCCATCAGTGAATTAGATGTACTTTATGCTTTCTTTACCCTTGTTTTTTTAGGATTGGTTTTATGGGAATCTTTTCATAAAAGAC
>CAZMYK010000797.1:0-2283 GCA_964570435.1 uncultured Saprospiraceae bacterium
TAAGAGTTGATCATTTTTATCAATACCCATTCCTGCAACCAACTTTTTTAGGCCAGCTACCTGATCAATTGAGGCTTCAAATTCTACATTTGAAGCATCATTAAGTAGCTCAAGATGATTTCCTGCACCGAACCATTCCTTGATCACTCCATAGGGATCCTTTTCTTCACCCCTCGTTCTTTTTTCGGGATTGGGCATGGAGCTAAGAAACAAGTCTTTGATGGCTGAACCGATCAATTTCAAAGCAACGATGTAGGGGCCTTCTTGCTCACCCTCGTATACTAGTTCCACCTTTCCTGTGATCGCTGGAATGATGCCCCAGAAATCACTTACCCTTACCTGCGTTTCATTATCGCCGGAAATTAACATCCTCCTTTCTGCCGTACTTACAAGATTTTCGTATGCGCTGATCGATAGTCTAGCAGATACACCAGACTTTTCGTCAATTAATTCAGATTCACGGGCCTTGAAAGAAACCATTTCAAGCAATAATTTCAGTGGGTCAGGAAACGTGATTTTGTCCTTTTGGATGTCAGAAATGCCCGCTTCTTGGGCGGTAATTTCCATTGCTGTTTCCAGCTCTCTTGGATAGTGTGTAAGAATTTGGGACTCAATTCTATCCTTAAGGGGTGTAATTATACTCCCTCTATTGGTGTAGTCCTCAGGATTAGCAGTGAAAACGAATTGTATATCGAGAGGAAGTCGAAGTTTAAAACCCCTGATTTGCAGATCGCCTTCCTGCAGAATGTTAAAGAGCGAAACCTGGATCCTTGGTTGAAGGTCCGGTAATTCATTAATCACAAATATAGACCTGTGTGACCTAGGTACAAGGCCAAAGTGAATTACACGTTCATCAGAATACGGTAATTTTAGTGAGGCTGCCTTAATAGGATCTACATCACCAATAAGGTCAGAAATGCTCACATCTGGCGTAGCTAATTTTTCCACATATCGTTCATCTCTGTGCATCCACGCAACTTCTGTCTCGTCCCCCATTTCAGCGACCGTCTGCTGTCCTTGTTTTGTTATAGGATCAAGAGGATCATCGTTGAGTTCATTGTCCTTAATTACAGGAATGTAGTCATCCATCAAGCGGACGAGAAGTCTTGCAAGTTTGGTCTTCGCCTGCCCCCTAAGTCCAAGTAGCAAGATATTGTGCTTGGATAGGATGGCCCTTTCGATGTCTGGAATAACGGTATCTTCGAAGCCCTTAATTCCTGTAAATACCTTCTGCCCATTTTGCAGCGCAGTGATGAGGTTGTCCCTAAGTTCTTCCTTAAGAGCCTTACTTTTATATCCACTCTTTTTTAGTGCTCCAAGGGTTTTTATTTCTGTCAATGCTGTCATTTCTTCCGTCTTCGTTTGTTTTGTTTATAATCCATGAATATGAATTCACCAAGTCCTTGCAAGGAGCTATAAAAAGCCTTGCCATCATTGGCCTTTGTAAATTGATCAACGAAATTCACCAAGTAGGGATCTCTCGCGATCATAAAAGTGGTTATTGGGATCTGCAGCTTCCTACATTTGACCGCAAGACCCAGTGTTCTGTTGAGTATGGTCTTATCTAGTCCCATACTGTTTTTATAATATTTTTTTCCTTTCTTAATGCAGGTGGGTTTGCCGTCAGTGATCATCATGATCTGCTTATTAGGATTCTTCCTCTTCCGGAGTAGGTCCATGGCCAGTTCTAGGCCGGCGACAGTATTAGTGTGGTAGGGACCGACTTGCAAGTAGGGTAGGTCCTTAATCTGAATTTGCCAAGAATCATTACCAAATACTATGATGTCCAATGTGTCCTTAGGATATCGAGTTGTTATTAGCTCTGATAAGGCCATCGCGACCCTTTTTGCAGGAGTTATTCTGTCCTCTCCATAGAGTATCATAGAATGCGAGATATCTATCATTAAGACAGTACTTGTCTGACTCTTGTAATAGCTTTCGTGCACTTGCAGGTCCTGCTCAGTTAACTTAAAGTCGTCGATACCATGATTGATCTGTGAGTTCTTGATGGACTCGGAAATCGCAATCCTATCTAAGCTGTCGCCAAAACTATAGGGTCGAGATTCTGAGGTGGTTTCGTCCCCTTGGCCAGTAAAGTTGGTATTGTGGTCCCCTCTTTTCGACTTTTTCAACTGGTCAAAGACATCGTCCAAAGCCTTCTTTCGAAGTTCTCCTTCCATCTTTTTTGTTGGCACACTGCCACCTCCAGTCCGGGATTTTTCTGGATCACTGATGTAGCCCTTGTCCACTAAATCTTGGACAAAGTCTGCGATGCCATAATCA
>CAZMYK010000798.1:0-2276 GCA_964570435.1 uncultured Saprospiraceae bacterium
TGCTTTCACGCGATCGGACTTGAGCGCACTAATTTCCCTCATCGAAACTGCAATATCAATGGTTGGGACAGGTATTCCGATATCCATCGCATTCTGGGAGGTCCATTTGCCCGTACCCTTCTGCTTGGCCTTATCAAGAATTTTGTCAATTAGTCTTCCTTTTCCTTGCTCGTCATCCTGCAAAAATATTTCAGAAGTGATCTGGACTAAGAAGGACTGTAACCTTCCTTGATTCCAAGTGGCAAAGATCTGGTGCAATTCATCATTGGAGAAATCCGCTGACTTCCTAAGTAGGTCATATACTTCGCCTGTGAGCTGCATCATTCCATATTCAATGCCATTGTGCACCATCTTCACGTAGTTTCCTGCTGACTTTGGACCTAGAAAGGCAACACAAGGTTCCCCATCTGCTGCATCCGCCGCCACAGCTTCAAAGATCGGTTGTATGAATTTATAGGCCTCTGCTGATCCACCTGGCATGATGCTCGGACCCAATCTTGCTCCCTTAGCTCCGCCAGAAACCCCTACACCAAGGTAGTGGTATCCTTGGTCATTGAGTAGGGCCTCTCGTCTATCCGTATCCTTGTAGAAAGAGTTACCACCATCAATGATCAGATCCCCTTGATTAAGATGAGGAAGAAGACTTTCAATGACCTTGTCCACGATTTTTCCTGCTGGAACCAAGAGCATAATCTTTCGAGGCGAAGAAAGGGATTGCACAAATTCTGCCGTATCGGTAGTTGCATTTACTTTAGACACATCACCACCTTCTTCTATCAGCGCATTAACGGAGTCTTGGTTGAGGTCCATGCCCATACTTGTGAATCCGCTGTCAGAGACATTGAGTATAAAGTTACGTCCCATTACTCCTAGCCCAATCATTCCAAAGTCGTATGTCATCATTTATGTTTTTATTGTCAAATATCATTTAAAGTAAGGTAATACATTAGCAAATTCTTCATGCCATGGATAGACCTCAATCTCTTTCATATTTAGTGATCAGCAAATTAAGTGCGAACAATTAGCAGGAGCGTTCCAGACACATTGCAAAGCGGATCATAGAAGTAGATTAGATACAAAGGTATTAAAACCTTCTTTCTAATCGTGTCAAAGATTACTTTTCAAAGCAGGGATCTCCTAATTTTTTCCAAAAATAGAAATTAATGTGAATCGCTACTTCTGCATTCGTATTTGAGAGAAAAAAGATACTATCTTCACCTTGAAAATTATAACGATTTTTAGAGCTTATGAACAGAATCGACGATCAGATCTTAGTGATTTTTGGGGCCTCAGGAGACCTGACTGCTAGAAAGTTAATCCCAGCACTTTATGGCCTTTGTAAGGGAGGATACTTGCCCAAAAACTTTATTGTAGTAGGAGCAAGCAGGACAGATATGTCAGATGAAGAGTTTAGAAATCGAGTCCTGCATGATAGTAAGTTTTTTGCTGATGAACTAGGCAATAAGGGAGAGTGTATACAGGACTTTAGCAAGCAGCTCTTTTATCAAGATTTGGGTGGAGACTATAGCTCCAGCTACAAGCCCCTCAAAGAGAGGATTGAAAAGCTGGGTAAAGAACATGGAATTCCTCAGAATTATATTTTCTACCTATCTACTCCACCGAGCATCTACATTAATATTGCCCAAAACCTAAGTGAGGTAGGCCTTGCTTCAGAGGAAAAGGGCTGGAAGCGATTGGTAGTGGAAAAGCCTTTTGGCTATGATCTAGAATCGGCGAAAAGTCTCAATGCTGGATTACTAGAGTGTTATAGAGAGGAGCAGATCTACAGAATAGATCACTATTTAGGTAAGGAAACTGTACAAAACCTGCTTGTAACTAGGTTTTCTAACAGTATTTTCGAACCACTTTGGAATAGGAACTACATTTCAAGAGTTGAGATAACCAATGCCGAAAGTGATGGGGTAGGGACTAGGGGCGGCTACTATGATGGATCTGGCGCATTTCGAGATATGTTCCAGAACCACCTCATGCAGATTGTCTCCCTAGTTGCAATGGAACCACCTTACGCAATCGAGGCACAGGCCATCAGAGAAGAGAAGCTCAAGGTGCTGAAGTGCTTAAGAGGATGGACGCCATCTCGGATTAGAAGAAATACTGTCAGAGCTCAATACACAGCCTCGAATGGAATGAAGGGCTACAAAGAAGAAGAAGGAGTACCGGATACGTCGAAGACTGAAACCTTTGCTGCAATTAAATTTTACTTTGATAATTGGAGATGGGAAAAAGTGCCCTTCTTCGTACGAACAGCCAAGAGG
>CAZMYK010000799.1:0-2274 GCA_964570435.1 uncultured Saprospiraceae bacterium
TTCGAAGACTTCATTGGTGATAATATTCACTTGGAGCCCGTTTTCTTAATGGAGCATACTAAGATCGAGGACATTCTGAGCTACTACATGGGCAAGAACACTCCGGAAAGGCAGGTCTTTATCATAGAAAACCTAAAAGTAGAACTTGATGAAATAAATCAAGAGAATGAAGAAACGGAAACCTTCGATCATGCCTCTGATGTAGATTCTGTGGTTGCATAAGTCACTTCCTATGGCACGATTAGGGCACTTCCACTGACGAAATGACAGTAAGAATAAAGCTCATATTGTAAATATGTCACATAAATGGGCCTTATAAACCGGTGGTATAGAAATTGAGTCCATATATAGCCATGGGCAAGTGCCTTGCAAAAAAAGACATGAGTATGTTCGAAAGTATAAAAATGACCCCAGTGCAGAGCGACCAAGAAACGATTCCATTCTTTTCCATCGGTGCTGATGAAAACCTAGGAGAAGACATTACCAACACTGAGCTACCCATCCTTGCTCTTAGAAATACGGTCTTGTTTCCGGGAGTGGTTATTCCTATCACGGTGGGAAGAGATAAGTCTATCGAAGCGGTTAACCAGGCCTTCAAGAATGACAAGCTCATCGGTGTTATTTCTCAGAAAGAATTACAGATTGAGGAGCCGGACTCTGAAGACTTATATGAGGTAGGAACCGTCGCTAAAATAATTAAGAAAATAAAGATGCCTGACGGCTCTACTACCGCTATTCTACAAGGACGGAAGAAGTTCCGGCTTGATGAAATGATCTTCGAAGAACCTTACTTTAATGGTAAGATCTCACAGATCAATATGGATGAGATTGCAGATGAACTTGAATATGAGGCAAGCATTTCTTCAATAAGAGAAATGGCCAAAAAGATCATCGAGCTCTCACCGCAGATTCCTTCAGAAGCAGTGGTGATGTTGAACAACATAGAAAGCAATAGTTTCTTGCAAAACTTCATTGCCTCAAATCTTAACGTTTCGGTAGCGAAGAAGCAGAAAGTTTTGGAATTGAAAGATTCGTTAAAATCTGCACAATCTATTCTCAAGCACATGAATGCGGAACTTCAGATGCTTGAGATTAAGGATCAAATCGATAATAAGGTAAAAGGAGATATTGAGGAACAACAAAGAAATTTTTACCTCAACCAGCAACTTAAGACCATACAGGAAGAATTAGGTCAGAATCCTCAGCAGGAACAACTAGAGGTCCTTGCAAAGAGGGCGAAGAAGAAGAAATGGTCGGATGCTGCAGGTGAGAATTTTACTAAAACGTTGCAGAAGGTCAAGCGCATGAATCCCCAAGTTGCAGAGTACAGCATTCACATGAGCTACCTCGAACTAATGCTAGACCTTCCTTGGGAAGAATACACAAAGGATAACTTTGACCTTGTCAAGGTTAAGGCCCAGTTAGACAAGGACCACCATGGTCTAGAGGACGTGAAACAAAGGATCCTCGAACACTTGGCGGTCTTGAAACTCAAGGGAGACATGAAGGCCCCGATCCTCTGTCTCGTAGGTCCTCCAGGGGTAGGAAAGACCTCACTTGGAAAGTCCATAGCTAGTGCCATTCAGAGAAAATTTATCAGAATGTCTCTCGGTGGTCTCCACGATGAAAGTGAAATTCGAGGTCACAGGAAGACCTACATTGGAGCGATGCCAGGTAGAATTATTCAAAGTGTGAAGAAGGCAGGATCTGGTAACCCTCTGTTCATCCTCGATGAGATCGATAAGTTAGGCCGTGACCACAGAGGAGATCCCTCATCAGCCTTGCTAGAAGTCCTTGATCCTGAGCAGAATGAAACTTTTTACGATAACTACCTCGAGATGGAATACGATCTGTCAAAGATCCTTTTCATCGCCACAGCGAATTCCCTCAATAATATTCAGCCTGCGCTCTTAGACCGAATGGAAATAATTGAGATTGGAGGTTATTCTACGGAAGAAAAGGTAGAAATTGCCAAGAAACACCTTGTACCGCAACAAAAGAAGGAACATGGTCTAAAGGCTGGTGACGTAAAATTGAAAGATGAGGTTTTGGACTATATTATAAGAAAGTACACTAGAGAATCAGGTGTTAGGAGCTTGAATAGAAGAATAGCGGGAGTAATGAGGGGGACGGCTAAAAAGATAGCTATGGAAGAATCCTATGCTAAGACTACCAAAATTTCTGACCTAAAGAGCTTGTTAGGAGTAGAGAAGTTTCCCAAGGAGCGAATAGCTGAAGACATGGTTCCTGGCTTGGCAATTGGGCTTGCTTGGA
>CAZMYK010000800.1:0-2272 GCA_964570435.1 uncultured Saprospiraceae bacterium
GCTAAATCGGATGAAAATTAACGAAGTAGATGGATTTAGAATGCCATTGGCCATAAAAGCCATCTAAATCGTCATCTAATCCTAAAAATTACTTGAATTAGCTCTGCTACTCCTTCATAATTTTTAGTTCTAAGCTGATGATTCTTATGGCTTCTGATAAAATCCCTTATCCATTATTCACGTTAGGAAATTTAATTCTAAAATAATATCTGATACCTCACGTCAGGAAAGAAACCTCTTTGCCTGTGTGTTCTGATTCTTTGCTCAGACTTGACATAAGATTTCAGCAACTCATTTTCTCGATTAATGATGTTTTGAAAATCCACGGAAAAGCTATGCGTGTAGTTTCCCGTCGAATTGTAAATAATTCCAATCTTGAGATCTGGTCTAATATAATTGGACAGTCGCTCTTCATATGGAGAGTCTAGTTTCCTTATTTCGCGATCTGCAGCAATCGAAGCTGGAAGGTCAATTGCCGTGTATCTCCTGCCCCCGGCATAGGTGAATCGTGCATTGGCTTGGAACAATAGCTTCTTATTCAGATTAAATTCCTTACCGATCAAAATATTAGTGACGTGGTTAGAATTGTAGTAGGTATTTCTTTCCCTTCCTTCGCTACCTATGTAGGTGCTTTGAAACAAGGAGTTCGTAGCCATAAAGTAGAATCCCTTGGTCAGTTGTTTGTTAAGCGTAATTTCAAGTCCATAGTTACTACCCTCTCCCTCATTGGTAAGACCGGCCCTATTTGGGAATCCGAAATCTGCGCCGAAATTTAGTATGGAGAAGTCTCTGTCCGTAGGATCAGTCGCAATAGACGAAAGGTCTTGGTAGTAAATTTCAGACTTCAGTGACAAACCGCCTTTTAAGTTCAATTTGTAGGAGGCAATGAAGTGATTACTCCTCATGAAATCAAGATTTTCATTCGCTTTATTGACCTCTGAACTTGCATCAGGATCCTTACTAAAGTAAATGGGTAGTGGCTGCAATTGACTATGCTTTCCAAAACCTATCCCGACTTCTGAATTACTTGTGACTTGGTAGTTCAGGGCTAGTCTTGGCTCTAACGAAGATGAACCATTGAAGTCTAGGTATTGACAATGTAATCCTGAATTTAGTGACAATCGCTGATTGATTTGGTACTTCCAATGAACGAAGGTCCGCAAAAGATCCATCCTACCAACGAAATCTAACTCAGAGAACCAAGTCTCTTCTTCTGTCCATATTTCATCCACCACATTTAGGTCAAAGTGCTCATAGCTAAGTCCAGCCTTGAACCTCGATTTCGAATTCGGCTTGTAGTTAAGGGTAAAATTACTCGAATACTTGTTCTGTCCGTTATTCGAAACAAAAGTTTCTTGAAAGATATTCGAAACATCGTTGTTTCTGATTTCTTCCCTGCTAGTTTCGTTAATTGTTCTAGAAGCCAATAGTGCCAAGGTATAGGATAGTTTTGAGTTGAAGAAGTAGCTTTGCTTGATCCCTACTACCCCTGTATTGGCCCCCGAATATAAGTTCTCTGACCCACTCGTATAAAAATTATCGTCCTCAGGTTCTGCTTCAAATGCGATGTCACTGATACCGCCCATTCCCCAGATTGATATTGTACCCAGTTTCTTTGTAGGCACATTCACCTTAAAGCTAAGATCCTGGTACTCTGGGACTGCGAATCCTGTTCCAAAGTTAACGCCTAACTTATTTACAAGTCCTAATGTCGTGTATCGGTAGTTAACTACAAATGATGAGCGCTTACCCAACGCCTTAATCGGGCCTTCGAGCCCTGCTTCAAATCCATTGAAGCCAATTTGTCCCAGGAATTCGTACTTGCTTGGGTTTCCGTTTCTAAGTTTCAAATCAAATACTGCTCCGAGCACATTCCCATATTCTGCTGGAAATGCTCCTGCAAGGAAATCACTTGTCCTCAGCATATTAGTATTGATCATGGATACCGGTCCCCCACTCGTCCCCAATGTTGCCCAATGATTGGGAGAAGGTATATCTGAACCTTCTAGTCGCCAAGAAACTGCAAAAGGAGAGTTTCCTCGGACAATTACGTCATTCCTAGCATCGGACACACCGCTTACACCCGCAAAGTTTTGCGCCATTCTGGCCACATCTTGCATAGTTCCAGCATACCTTACCACCTCCTCCACATTGAGTGTAGTATTACTCACTGAGATCAATTCATTAACTGCACGAAGGTCAGATTCTTCTGCAGTGATCATCACCTCGTCCAAAGTGTTTATCGACTCTCGCATAGTGATTTGGAGGCTTG
>CAZMYK010000801.1:0-2271 GCA_964570435.1 uncultured Saprospiraceae bacterium
TCTGACTGTGATCGGTCCAGAAGCTATCGATCCACTCCTTAGGCCCCCATAGTTCTGCATTGCAAAATCAACCTTCTTCGCACTCACCCGCTTGGCTTCCTCAAGGATGATATCTGTATACCAATTTCCCATATTAGATTCCACTCGCTCCTTGAGTAACTCAACATCTAGCTGCCCTATCACCTCGTCCATTGTCGCATCTAGTTGATTTTTATAGGGCGAAACGATGTCCGTCATTTCCTTGTTAGCGGCAAGGTCCTCACCAATGGAATATCTCTGATACTTTGCATCTGCCTTGTGCCATATTATCGGGGAACAAGATCCAAGAATAAAAGAAATTAGTACTAAGCCAATTATGTGTCTCATCATCTATGTCAATGGTTTAAAATAATAGCTGAACCTCACTTCTAAGTGCTTCCTTGGCGGTATCAAGTATCGGTCCTGTACTCTTTCCTGAAATTAATGCATTGCTGTAAGCCAGTGCTTCGTCTTCTGGAGTAAATTGATCAGATGTAGTCACGATTGTATTAAGCACCTCATTCTTCGCCAGCTCGATGATCTTCCATAGCTTGCTTGAAGCATATATCTGTTGTGAAAGATTGTGTTCATACTCTTGTTGCACTGCTATCATCAGAACTGACTGAAGATCTTTAACCTTCATGCCGGGCTCACGCAAGCGGTACACCAATTGCTCTACATTGATCCTTTCACAAAATAACATCAGTCGTTCATAGGCCTGGATTCTAATAGGCAAGGTTTCGCTCTTCTTGTCCGCTTGAAGCTTCATAGCTTCTAGACCAAGTCGGTTCTTGAAATAACTTTTCAACAAGAAGAAAACTGTTAGAAAAAGGACAAGAGATGGAAGTGTGTACTTTAATAATTCCCAGAAGTGCTCCATTTATCTTATTTTTGCCCAAGATCGTATTTTTTCATAGAAGTAATTTATTTAATATCTTAATTCTAAAAAAATAAGTTCGGGAGAATTGAAGGTACAGAGATCTTAAAAAGGTGTAGAACTTTATGGCACCTTCTTACGTTAAATGAAATAATAATAAGAGAAGAAATGGAAGCAACGACGGCAACAGAGACGCAACCGATAAATATAACTGCAAGCGCGGGAGTGCAGCTTAGCAGAATAAAATCAGAGCAGAACATTCCAGATGACCACTCACTGAGGGTAGGCGTGAAAGGAGGAGGCTGCTCAGGCTTTTCATACATCCTTGGTTTTGACAAGAAGAAGGACCGAGATGAGTCTTACCAAGTTGGAGGGCTTGATGTCATCATCGACAAGGCTCACGCAATTTATCTTTTAGGAATAGAAATCGACTGGATGGATGGCCTCAATAATAGAGGATTTACATTCAACAATCCGAATGCTAAGGAAACATGTGGTTGTGGAACAAGTTTTTCTGCTTAGCCGATAACAGCCCGTACAAAGTATGCCACTAATTCTGCCTGGATTGGTGTATGGTTTCTAACTTGTTTGCCGCTTGGAAATTACTTAGCAATTTAGGAAATTTCCAGTCCTTCTATATGCAGATGATCATATGAAAAGTAACAGTCTTTCCAAGGAAGAATTTCAAAGGTATTCGAGGCACATCATTCTCCCGCAAATTGGAATTAGAGGTCAAGAAATGCTGAAGAATGCCAGCGTTCTAGTAGTTGGTTCTGGCGGGCTAGGAGTTCCTGTCCTAATTTATCTTGCAGCTGCAGGAATCGGCAAGCTGACAATTGTAGACTTCGATACAATAGAGATGAGTAACCTCCAACGTCAAGTGATCTATAAGACCAAAGAAGTGGGTCAAAGCAAGGCTGAAAAGGCCAAGGAATTTATCAATGCACAGAACCCCGAAGTGGAGGTTTTTGTCCAAAACGTGTGGATCGATAGCAACAATGCCCTCGAGATTATGGCGGGCCACGACTTGGTCGTTGATGGGACAGATAACTTTCCTACTCGCTACTTGCTTAATGACGCTGCAGTGATAACCAACATTCCTTATGTATATGGATCGATATTTCGATTTGAAGGCCAGGTAAGTGTCTTTAACTACAAGGAAGGTCCCAACTATAGAGACCTCTTTCCTGAACCACCTTCACCAGAATTAGTCCCCAATTGCTCAGAAGGAGGAGTGCTTGGCGTCTTGCCAGGTATCATTGGTTCGATTCAAGCCCTTGAGACCATAAAGCTAATTACTGGTATTGGTGAAGTGCTTTCTGGAAAGTTACTAACGATTGATACCTTATCTAACCAATACCGGACGTTCAAGTTTA
>CAZMYK010000802.1:0-2271 GCA_964570435.1 uncultured Saprospiraceae bacterium
ATCTATAATGGGTGGAGAACCCAAGAGAATTACTTGGCACCCGAACTCGTCCCTCGTAAGAGGATGGAGCAATGATGGAAGTCAAATCTTCTATGCCTCCTCCAGAGAGTCAGCACCTACTAGATTCAACAGGCTATGGATGGTCTCCAAAGATGGCGGACCGAGTAGCAAAGTTCATGAACAATGGGCCTTTGATGGTGCCTTTTCACCAAATGGCAAGAAGATGATTGTCGATAAGATGTCAAGGTGGGATTCGGAATGGAGAAATTATCGTGGAGGTCAAAACACCCCTTTAATCATCCTCGATCTTACAAGCAGTGACGAAGTCCTAATCCCGAATGAAAAGACGACCGACATACAGCCGAACTGGATTGGAAGTATGATCTACTTTCTTTCAGATAGAGATGGCGTGATGAATATCTGGACCTATGAACTTGCATCTAAAGAAATTGCGCAATTGACAAACTTCCAAGGATCTGATATCAAATGGCTTTCGGGACATGGTGATCAACTTTGCTACGAGAGAGATGGATCACTTCATGTCTATGATTTGACATCTAAAAGCTCCGAGCAGCTGAAAATCAGTTTGGTGGGAGATTTCCCATGGGCAGAAACGAAATGGGAAGATGTATCAGACAATGCTTACACTGCTTCACTTTCGCCAAATGCAAAACGAGCAGTTTTCGAATCCAGAGGAGACCTATTTACAGTTCCAGTTGAAAAAGGCTCAACAAGAAATATCACGCAATCTTCAGGGGCTGCAGATCGTCGGCCACTTTGGTCACCTAAAGGCGATCAGATCGCCTATTTCTCTGATAAAAGTGGCAAAGGATACGAATTAATTCTTGCCTCACAAGACGGACAGACGATCGACAAGGTTATTTCCCTAGGAGAATCAAAACTAGGATGGGAGCCACAGTGGTCTCCAGATGGTAAGTCCATTGCATTTACTGACGATGATGTTAGGCTAAAAATAGTCGATCTTGAAAGTGGGAGTATTCAAACGATAGATGTAGGCGGAAATAATCTAGAGAGAGGGGACATGGGAACAAATTGGTCGCCAGATTCGAAGTGGCTCGCTTATACTAAGTCGGGAGATAATGGATTTCGAAAAATAATGATCTGGTCTAGTGAAAGCAAGAAGACACAGGCCATTACGAACCCCTTTGCTGATGCCTTTGCACCTTCTTGGGATATGGATAAGAAGCACCTTTACTTTCTTGCAAGTACAGATCTGGCACTAGGTTCCGGATGGGCTAATACCAGTGCAATGACTGCAAGGCCTGAATATGCAGCTTACTTGATCAACCTGGATGCAGAGGATGAGTCTCCATTTATACCGCTTAGTGATGAAGAAGAGATTGAAGAAGAGGAGGAAGACCAAGGCGAAAAAGAAGAGGAGAAAGACGACAAAGAGGACAAGGGAGAAGATAAAGAAGAAGAGGAGGAGGAAGAAAAGCCTATGAAAATAGACTTTGTAGATTTCGAACGCAGGACAATAGCACTGCCTATGGATGTTGCAAATTATGTGGGAACACTTACGGCACCAGAAGGTCACGTCTTTATTGCTGAAAGAGTACCAAATACCAGGGGTGTTACCCTACACAAATTTTCATTAGAGGACCGAGAAGCCAAGGAATTTGTATCTGGTGTAGGCAGCGCCACCGTTACTCCAGATGCCAAGAACATGCTTGCCCGCGTGAATGGGAGTTGGAAGGTGATTGGTACGGGTGGACCTAATGGGAATGATGGTAAAGGCCTAAATGTAAAACTAGATATGAAGTTAGATAGAAAGGCGGAATGGAAGCAAATGTTCGATGAAGCCTGGAGGTACGAAAGAGACTACTTTTACGATCCGGACATGCATGGTAGAGATTGGGATGAAGTCTATGCAAGGTATTCGCCGCTTGTTCCATATATCAGACATAGGAATGATCTCACCTATATTCTCGACCAGGTCAATGGAGAACTTTCAGTTGGTCATAGCTTTGTTTTCGGTGGAGATTATCCAGACACCGATGGGAGCAAGGTGGGCCTCTTGGGTGCAGATTTTAAGGCTGCTAATGGTCGCTGGCAGATTACCAAGATTTACGACACAGAAAGCTGGAACCCCAATCTGTCGAGTCCTTTGGATCGACCAGATGTAGATGTTAAGGAAGGTTACTACCTGGTAGGTATCAATGGCAAGGAATTGACTTCGGAAATGGATCTCTTTGAAATGTTAGATGGGACTAGGAGGGTACAGACTACTATTCATATTAATTCTGAGCC
>CAZMYK010000803.1:0-2261 GCA_964570435.1 uncultured Saprospiraceae bacterium
TACTTACATCTTCCACGGCAATTCCGAGTGAAAGTCCTAGGGTAATCGAAACAATAATGAAGGATAAGAAGGTATTTAGCTTAAAAACTGAGATGAGTACAATGAGTAGAAGTATCCCTCCTAGCACTATGGCTATGTCCATTTTTTTCCGTTTTTGTGGTTTCTAATGTACAAATATTTATCTTAGATCGTTATTGATTTAGACCTATTCTCAGTGGAGTACAAAGATGGTCTGAAAACTAGTCAAATTTTGGAAGTGAAAATGAATCCATCAAGAGCACGTAAGTTACAGCTGAACGCTATACTCTTATTCGTAGGTTGGCTTGCGATTTCTTGCAAGGCAGATATTGTTCCTGTCATTGAGGAGCCTGTTGAAGCTGAGTCGACGTGGGAAATTATTCAAACCCAGATTCTTGGGCCCAATTGTGCAACGTGCCAAAGTGCAGGAACTTCATTTGCGAAGGAATCGGACTTGGTGCTCACTGCGGATCGTGCCTATGAACAGCTTGTAGGACGTGATCCCAAGAATCTTGCAGCCCTGAATGATGGTCTGGAGTTACTAGGTACAGAGGGCCTGGAGTCCCTTCCAAAGAGTTTCCTTTGGGAGAAAATCAATGTACTTGATTATGAACATTTCTACAGTGACCATCCGGGATATGGAAGCCTTATGCCTCTAGGTGGTAAGCCGCTCACGAATGGGGAGCTTGAATACATCAGAAAGTGGATTATCGAAGGAGCGCCAAAGACAGGTTTTGTTGCAGACATAAAGTTGCTGGAGGACAGCACGAGATTTGACCCGATTGATAATGAATTTGTCGAGCTATCAGTTCCAGAGCAGGGAATTCAATTCCACATGGAACCCTTCATAGTGCACCCCAACAACGAAAGAGAGTTTTTCTACTACTGGCCATTGAATAATGACACAGATCTATTTGCTCGAAGATTCGAAGTAAGCATGCGAAGTGGAAGTCATCATCTATTGTTCTATAAGTTTCTCCCAGGAGCAGAAACACCACCACCTTTTCAGTTTAGAGACTTCAGAACACCAACCGGACAACTTAATTTCGAGACCTTTCTTTCGATAGAAGATCAGATCTTAGTTTGGGGAACACAGTGGCCGAGGACGGATTACATCCTTCCTGAAGGGATAGCATTGAGAATTGAGAAAAACCAGGGCTTGGACCTCAATGCGCATTACGTAAATTACACGAACGAGCCTTATGAAGGTGAAATCTATGCGAACATCCATACAGTAGAAGAATCGGAAGTGGAACATGTTGCCGAGAACTTGTTTTTGAACAATACTGACTTTAGCCTTCCAGCGAACAAGAGAACCTCGATTGTGAGATCTTACAATTTCGATGGCCCAATCAATGTGCTTAACCTTTGGTCACATGCTCACAAACGAATGGAAGAATTTAGAGTCTACATTGAAGGTGGAGATCGAGATGGCGAGTTGCTTTACTATACTAATGACTGGGAGCACCCACCACTGCTAGAATTCGACCCACCACTAAGACTTGAGGCCAATCAAGGTTTGAAGTGTGAGGCGACTTACTTCAATGAGACGAATAAGACGATCTCATTTGGCTTGTTAAGTGAAGATGAGATGATGATCCTCTTTGGGATGTACTACTAGACGAATTTTTTTAAGCTTAGACAGGTTCCCAGATGCATAGCCTCATGTACATTGTTGAATTGGATGGCTTCTTCAACCTTAGTTAATGTCATATTATATGAGGTTGTATAGATCTTGTATTCCTGAAATAACTCTTCTTTGTAGTCTTTCTCAAGATCTTCAATCGTGCTCATAGCTAGATGAAAAAGTTCATCAAGTTCATGTTGATGGACCTTTCCGCTTGGCTTAGAACCCTTCCGATAAGACTTGACAAGTTCATTATCTGTGTACATCTTGATTCCACTCAGACCGTAGATAAGTAGCTGTTGAGTCACAATTACGTGTCCAAAATTCCAAACTAGATTATTTGAGAATCCGTCTGGAATAAAGTTGAGTTGGTCTATATTGTGAGCCTTGATTAAGTTGATCGTATTCTGCCGTGTGGTCTTAAGTATTTGCAGGTCAGTTTTAATATCTTTCATCTAAACAAATTTAATAATTTATGGTAAAAGTAATAGATTTAAGGTGCGGTGTAATTTGAAAGGAATGCTATGGTAGGCAGGGAATTGTTGTTTTTCTTTAGTGCTTTGGGCGCGTTCAATGGCGTCTTACTAGGTTTCTATGTCTTATTTTTTGCAAAAGA
>CAZMYK010000804.1:0-2261 GCA_964570435.1 uncultured Saprospiraceae bacterium
GTAAATTTCTGTTCCATCATGGGTATTAAAATCAGAATTTTCAGCATCTTCAATTTTCGGCCTATGTTGCTCTAGGAGACTGGTCCGCTTTCCTACCTTCTTAGCCTCCTCGTAGGTCCTACGAGCTTCTTGTTTTTCCTTCAGCTCTGCCTTGATAATTCTCTGGCCGATCTGCATTTCCATATCATAAACAGCAGCCTGTGAAGAGCCAGGGAAGACATAGATGGCCTCTAGAATTGAGTCACTATTATTCTTATAGGTTTGGGTCAATGTTACGTCAGCGATGACACCTGAAATATACACCTCTGCCTTATTGGCTTCTAGTGGCATCGAACCAGGTTTCGCATTTTGGATTAGAAAGTAGGGTGCTTCAGTTTGCTCCTGGGCCATCAAGGAAAGAGTGGCTGAGATGAAAAGGAGGCTTAGGGTCAAATACTTCTTTAGACTATACATAAGGCTATATTTTTTTATTCAAGTCTAAAATTATAGGGAAAGTTACCTACTTTCTTAGCTAACTATTGATGGAGGGAGGTGGATAATTATTCGTAGGAAGTTACTTAGAATTCGTTTTGGGGCTGGACCTAGATCTTTGTGCTTTGGGAGTGTAATACCTTTTTTGGCAGCATGGAAGAAGAGTTTCTAAAGTTCCAATTCATGAACGAATCTAGCCCTTAATTTTTGATCTGGAATAATGCAATTATCAGACTTCCCAAACCAAGAGTAGCGATTCTCTGAAACCTTCATATATAGTGAATCCCTCCACTTACTTGGAAGAAGGAAGCCTATCTTGATGGCAGACCAAGGGAATCCAACTGTGTTGAAAATCTTAATGACTGCTGTAGAATAGAAGGTCAACTGTCCATCTTGCAGGAAGGCAACAGATTTATAGTTTGAAGTTTCAACAAATTCATTGGGTAACATTGACCTAGAAAATTCTGACTGCAAGCTAGCAAAATAGAGTTGCTCCTTTCTGTCGATCCTTAGAAGTAATTTCAAAAGATTTCCACACAATACGCATTCACTATCAAAGAAGACAATGTTTTTATCCAAAGAGATCATTGAATAAGGTTTCGATTTTTGCAATAGGGGTGACTTGAATCTTAAATCTCTTTTCGTCGAGCCCTTTCAAGTTAGCTTTGGGAATATATATCCTTGTAAAACCAAGCCTTGCCGCTTCTTGGATCCTAAGCTCAATTCCCCTGACGGCTCGAATTTCGCCCGAAAGTCCTACCTCCCCTGCGAAGGCATATTCACTAGGGACATTGATATCTTGCATGGATGAAATCAAGGATGAAACGATGGATAAATCGGTGGCGGGATCTACTACTTTAAGCCCACCAGCAATATTAAGGAAGACATCGTATTGACCAATAGGAAAGCCGACTCTCTTTTCTAAAACTGCAAGAAGCATGTGCAATCTTCTTAGGTCATAACCAGTCACAGAACGCTGAGGGGTTCCATAAACGGCAGTACTTACAAGGGCTTGAATTTCTATTAGTATGGTTCTTCGACCTTCCATTGTTGCAGCGACTGAACTACCGCTCAAGAGTTCTTCAGACTGTGAAAGTAGGATCTCTGAGGGGTTGGTCACCTCTCTTAGTCCATCTGCCTTCATCTCATAAATGGCAAGTTCATCTGTGGAGCCAAAGCGATTTTTTTGTGTACGTATAATTCGATAGGAGTAATTCTGATCTCCTTCGAAAAGGAGGACGGTATCTACCATGTGTTCTAGCAACTTAGGTCCTGCAATGGCACCTTCTTTATTGATATGACCGATGATAAAGACTGGGATTTGCGAAGTCTTGGCAAATTTCATGATCTCATTTGTCGATTCACGAACTTGTGTTATACTTCCAGGCGACGAATCCAATTCAGGTACCCTAAGGGTCTGGATGGAATCGATGATCACGAGCTCCGGTTCCTGTTTCAAGGCCTCCTTCAATAGAATGGGGATGGAAGTCTCGGTATAGATCATACACCTGTCATTCGTGATCCCGATCCGATCGGCCCGCATCTTTATTTGCTCTTCACTTTCTTCTCCAGATATGTATAGAATCTTTTTATTTGATTTGATCGCTAGTTGCAGGAGTAGGGTTGACTTCCCTATACCTGGTTGTCCACCAAGAAGGACAATTGCTCCTCGCACTATCCCACCACCTAGGACTCTGTCAAGCTCTGAGTCACCTGACGGCATCCTTAGTACATTTCCTTGCTGGACTTCCATCAATGGAAGTGGCTTAGTCTTAACTTGTGTGCCAAGA
>CAZMYK010000805.1:0-2257 GCA_964570435.1 uncultured Saprospiraceae bacterium
GCAATCTTGCCTGTTCTCTTCACATTCGAACCCTCGATGATTCCATCTCCACTTCCCAATAGAACCACACCAACATTGTCCTCCTCCAAGTTCAGAACGATGGCCTGAACTCCATTGTCAAATTCCACAAGCTCTCCAGCCTGCGCCTTAGAAAGTCCATACACACGTGCAATACCATCACCTACTTGGAGAACGGTACCTACTTCTTCTAGTTCTGATTCTGTCTTGAATCCTGAAAGTTGCTGCTTTAGGATCGCTGATATTTCATCGGGTTTTACATCAACCATTTGAATACTTTTTATTTTTTATTAGAATGCTTTCACATATTTATTCTCGGTGAAATCCTTTCGAAGCTCATTCAGTTTTCGCTGAACACTCGCATCATATAACTTGTCACCTATCTTAATAACAACCCCTCCGATGATGGATGGGTCAACAATTGTTTCGAATTCTATGCTCTTGTCTGTCACATCACTTGTGATTAGCTTTGCCCTTATGGCTTCCAATTCTTTCTCTGAAATGGGAGCAGCTGTCGTGACTTTCACCTTGGAAATACCCTTATAAGTATTGTACTGACTTACAAATGACTGTGCAATTTCTGGAAGGTAGGACTCTCTACCCTTCTTAAGGATGATGTTCAAAAAGGCCATTGTCAGTTCTTGAAAATTGCCCTTAAACAATTGCTCAAAAATGGCTCTCTTCTTACCTTCATTGACGATAGGACTTTTCGTAAGCAAGAGCAGGTCTCTATTTTCCAGCGCCTTGCTGAATGACTTTATGTCTTCGAGCACCTTGTCTACAGACTCTTGCTCCTTAGCTAGGTCCAATAGTGACTTGGCGTACCTCGATGCTACTTTTACTACAGACATCTAGTTTAATTTAATATCGTCTACTAACTTGTTTACGAATCCTACTTGTGAGTCATCGTTTTGTAATTCCTTCTTTAAAACTTTCTCCGCAATTTCTAGGGCCATTGCACCCACCTTATTCTTTACTTCCACAATTGCAGCGTTCTTCTGATTGTCTATTTCTTGCTTGGCACTTTCGATCATCTTCTTGGCCTCTTCTCTTGCCTTATCCTTCGCCTCACTGATGATTTCTGCCTTGGTGTCATTGGCGGCCTTAAGCATCTTAGTTCGCTCAGTCCTTGCTTCAGAAAGTAATCTCTCGTTCTCAGCGTTCAAGTTTTCCATTTCTGCCCTTGCCTTGGCGGCTTCATCTAGAGCGTCTTGGATATCTGTTTCTCTCTTCTTAAGAGCCTCACTGATGGGCTTAAATGCCAACTTTCCGATAAGGAACCAGAAAGCGAGGAAGATGAGAGTTGTCCAGAATATAAGTCCTAGGTCTGGCTTGATTACTGAGAAGTCAACTAAATACAACATTCTATATTATGCTTTAATTTTTTATGTCAATTTTTCATTGTCGAAGACTTGGAATTGATTTCAAGATTCTACTCCTTGAAGAAGCAACTGCCTTCGCTCGATCAAATAAGTTTCAATGCTCTCTCATTCAAAAAAAGCGGCCTGCAAGCAACCCTTACAGGTCACGCTTTATTCATTTGAGATCTACAGTATTATCCAGCGAAGAACGCAAGAATAATAGCGATAAGTGCAGCACCCTCAATTAAGGCAGCCATCAAGATCATGTTAGATCTGATATCACCTACAGCTTCAGGTTGTCTTGCAATCGCTTCCATCGCCTTAGACCCGATATTTCCAATACCGATTCCAGCTCCGATTACTGCTAATCCAGCTCCTATTGCAGCTAATGTTCCAGTCATAATAACTTATTTATATATATTAATATTTAATGGTGATGCTCTTCTACCGCCGCACCAATGTACGAAGTGGTGAGAATCGCAAACACAAAAGCTTGTATAAACGCTACTAGTAATTCTATAGCCATCATAAACATCGTAAGAATCGTCGAACCGATTGCTCCTCCAATTGCTCCACCTACGCTCTCACCCACATTTCCGAAGATGAAAATCAAACTCACGAATATGATAACTACGATATGCCCTGCTGTGATGTTCGCAAATAATCGAAGCATCAGTGTCAGAGGCTTAATAAATACGCCCATGAACTCCACAGGTGTCAATATGGTCTTAACCCAAGCCGGCACGCCAGGCATCCAGAAAATATGCTGCCAGTAGTCCTTGTTTCCACTAAGATTGGTCACCAAGAAAGCGATCACTGCAAGAACTAAGGTAACGGACAAGGATCCTGTAACATTTGCACCTCCTAGGAAGGGTATT
>CAZMYK010000806.1:0-2254 GCA_964570435.1 uncultured Saprospiraceae bacterium
TCACAGATTGATGTACAAGACTAGTCCGCTTGAGGAAGATGTTCATATCTCAGGTGAGGCGCGCATTAAGATTAGCATTGCTAGTAGTAAGGAAGCCGCTAATCTTTCTGTTTGGTTGGTATCGCTGCCTTGGGATGAAGGTCGAAGGTCAAAAATTACAGACAACATCATAACTAGAGGTTGGGCAGACCCCCAAAATCATTCATCTATTAGAAAGAGTGAAAAGTTACTTCCTGGAAAGTTCTATGACTTAGAGTTTACATTACAACCTGATGACCAAATCATTAGAAAGGGACAGCAAATAGGACTAATGATATTTGGTAGCGACAAGGAATTCACGCTTTGGCCTGATCCAGGAACTGAAGTGAAGGTGGACTTAGTTAAGACTAGCCTAATGCTTCCCATTGTCGGTGGTGCTTCAAGTTTTTCAGAGTCCAACTAGTATGCTTCGTAACTGATACTATCCAGTTGCCAATCAATGACTAAGCCTCCAGCTAAAGACTGAGCGATCTTCTTCCCATAAAGAATTTCAGCTAGGTATAGGGATGCTTCAAATGATTTCGCTCCGCCTGCTGATGTGATCGCCTTACCGTCATGGACAAAGAGGACATCGCTGACTACCTCGAGCTGAGGAAACATTTTTTCGTACTTTTCAATGTCGGATGGAAAAGTCGTGGATTTCAAACCATCGAGCAGGCCAGCCTTTGCAAGCACAAAAGCCCCATCACAATGAGAAGTTATGTATTCTGCATGCTCTCCAACCTCCCTTACAAAGTCAATCATTACAGTATTTTCAAGGTCAGTGTCCAGGTGATGTTCAGCGCTCGGAACTACTAAAATATCAATACTAGGCAAGTCATCAGTGAGGTAGTTCAAGTCGGGAATGATCCGCATCCCTTCGAAGGTGGTGACTGCTTCATCTTGATCTGCAACTGTAAAAACATTCATCGCTTTAATTCCTTCCCTATACTTAGTGTGTTGGAATATATCATATGGGGCAGTTAATTCTGTATTGTAGACTCCATCCATGATTAGAAAGGCAACATTGTACCAATCTTCGTTGAGATTTAAATCTTTCTTTACCGTCTTCTTACATGAAAGTAAGGTAGAAGCTACTAGAAACACTATTATTTTTCGAATCATAAAATCAACCATATTGAAATAAAAATGCTGAATATATTACATAAAAAATGAATATAAGGTCATGAAAGTCATTATCTTGTGTGTGGTATTGGATTTCATCTTTTTCTAAGCAAATAGCTTATAGTGGAATCCGGAGCAATTTTTGCTCAAAATAATTACAACCTAGGATGAAGGATTTCTTTGCAAATAGTGTCTACTAGTAAGAAATCAAAACCAAACTAAACAACAACACAACATTTACTTTTTGAAAAAAATGCACGAACTTATGTGAAATGTTCGTTGTTATTAGGATTGTAACGTACTGATAAGAAAATAATATGATAATGAGATTGGGCCTTTTGCTAGTCTTGCTAAGCCTTCTTGGGTGCAGTGAGAAGGCATCAGTGGCCAAAAACCCAAAGGAAAAATCAAATCTTCAAACCAAACTTAGCGACCTAAACTGGATGTTAGGAAAATGGAAGAGAGAAGATACAGGAGAACTAGCGCTCTGGTCTAAGCGAGAAGATAGCTACTTCGGAGGTATGATGGTCACAGTCAATGAGAAAGAAAAGGCTGTCATTCAAGAAGTTCTTGCCTTAGAAGGAAGGCAGGATGGAATCTACTTCAGTTCTAAGGAAAAAGGTCAAACCAATAATCGAAGAAATGAGTTCAAGATGAGTAATTCTAACTTTGATGCTCCGCAATTTACCAATTCTAATACTGGTGCTCTCCACCAAATTTCCTACATGAGAATTGGCTCCGACAAGATTAAGGTCGAAGAAATGGAAAGTGGAGGCGGTGAAAATTCTTACTATTTCGTTAGAGAGATATAAAACCTATACGCTGTAGAAGTGGGACAAGCAAAAAACGTAGAAATCAAGAATCGCAAGGCGAGCTTCGAGTACTTTTTCATAGACACATTTGAAGCTGGGTTAAAGCTTGTCGGTACAGAGGTCAAATCTCTTCGTGATGGCAACGCCAACCTTTCTGATGCCTTCTGCGTCTTCAGAGGCAGTGACCTAGAAGTACATTCCATGTATATCGGAGAGTACAAATTCGGAAATCAGAACAACCATGAAACCAGAAGAGTCAGAAGATTACTTCTCAAAAGGTCTGAGTTGAAGAAATTGCA
>CAZMYK010000807.1:0-2254 GCA_964570435.1 uncultured Saprospiraceae bacterium
CCGTGATACAAGTATCCACCTCTATCGAAGACCACATTTTCAATATTTAGTCCTTTTGCCTTACTAGCAATCAATTCTCCGACCTTCTTTGCTTGATCACTTCTACTTCCTTCTTTAGAAATTCCATTTTCTACTGAAGAGGCTGCAGCTATCGTATGACCAGCTCTATCGTCGATAAGTTGACAATAAATCAATGTATTACTTCTGAAAACACAAAGTCTTGGCTTGTCAGAAGTACCTGAGATACTTTTTCTTACCCTTTTGTGAATCCTGTTTCTACTTTCTTTCTTACTTAATTTCATTTGCGATAATTATTTAATCTAACGCATCAATTGTTATTTGGCAGCTGTCTTACCTGCCTTAGTTCTTATTTGCTCTCCTACGAATCTGATACCCTTCCCTTTGTAAGGCTCAGGCTTCCTAAGTGCTCTTATTTTTGCACAAACTTGGCCAATCAGCTGCTTATCGTTACTCGTGAGTTTTACAACAGGATTCTTCCCCTTTGCAGTGATTGTTTCAATCTTCACTTCCTCCGGAATCAAGAATAGGATTGGGTGGGAATATCCTAGAGTCAACTCAAGTAATTGCCCGGTATTGCTGGCCCTATAACCAACCCCTACAAGCTCCATTTCACGGGTGTAACCTTCGGTTACACCAACCACCATATTACTTACTAAAGATCTATATAAGCCGTGAACCGATCTGTGTCGTTTTTGGTCTGTTGGTCTTGTAATTTGAACCTCACCGTCTTTTACCTCCATACCTAAGTCTGGATCAATCTGCTGCTTAAGTTCTCCTTTTGGACCCTTTACAGTCACCACATTAGACTTGTTGAGGTCTATTGTAACACCCTGTGGTAGTGGTATAATTGCATTTCCTATTCGTGACATAACGATCAGTTTTATATTGTATTAATAGACGTAACAAATCAGCTCACCTCCGATGTGTTCCTTCATTGCTTGTTTGTTAGTCATCAAACCTTTAGAAGTAGAAACGATTCCGATTCCATAACCATTAATAATCCTAGGTAGGTTATTAGCTCCAGAGTACTTTCTCAATCCAGACTTTGAAATCCTTCCCAATTTCTTGATAACAGGAACTTTAGTTCCAGGGTTGTACTTAAGGGCAATCTTAATTGTCCCTTGGATACCTTCATCATCTGCAAACTTGTACTTGAGGATATAACCTTGATCATAAAGTATCTCAGTAATCCCCTTCTTCATCTTAGAAGCTGGAATTTCAACTATCCTATGACCTGCCTGTTGGGCATTTCGAATTCTAGTTAAGTAATCTGCTATCGGATCAGTATTTGCCATTTTCTACAGCTTAAATTTTTATTTTGTTAATTACCAGCTAGCCTTTGTAATTCCAGGAATCAACCCTTCATTAGCCATCTTTCTAAAAGTCACCCGGTTAATCTTGAACTTTCTCATATAACCCTTAGGTCTACCTGTCAATTGACATCTGTTATGCAATCTAACGGGAGAAGAATTCTTAGGAAGCTTATCTAATTCATCCCATCTACCTTCCTCCTTCAGCTGCTTTCTAATTGCTGCATACTTTGCAACCAACTTTTGTCTTTTAGCTTCTCTGGCGATAATTGATTTCTTAGCCATCTGATTAGTTGTTTTGATTTTTAAAAGGAAGCCCCATATGCTTCAAGAGAGCAAGTGCTTCGGCATCAGTCTCGGCAGTTGTCACAAAAGTGATGTCCATACCAGTGATCTTGTTAACCTTGTCTATGTTAATTTCTGGGAAGATAATTTGCTCAGTAATACCCATAGAGTAGTTTCCACGGCCATCAAAACTCTTATCTGAAATTCCTCTAAAGTCTCTTACACGTGGAAGAGCAACGGTAACGAATCTCTCCAAGAATTCATACATTCTATCTTTTCTTAGTGTGACCTTGGCTCCTATCACCATATCCTCCCTTAACTTAAAGTTCGAGACGGATTTCTTAGCCTTAACTGGTACAGCCTTTTGGCCTGTGATCGTGCTCATCTCAGTTACAGCATTCTCTGCTAACTTCTTATCTTGAGTAGCACCACCAACACCCTGGTTTAGAGCAATTTTGGTAATCTTCGGTACCTGCATTACGCTCTTGTAACCGAACTCCTCCATCAATTTAGGAACGACTTCTTCCTTGTAGAATTTTTTTAATCTAGGTACGTAACTCATTACTTTATAATTTCACCTGATTTCTTAGAATATCTTACTAGCTTGCCATCCACTTCCCTTCTTCCAATCCTAGTAG
>CAZMYK010000808.1:0-2249 GCA_964570435.1 uncultured Saprospiraceae bacterium
TTTTTACCACATGGTTATTCAAGATTGGGGCACCTCCTTAATGCTAGCTAATGACTGTGGTGAAAGAGCCTATTCCCTCGTCGATCTGGGGCACCATCTTCCAAATACAAATATAGAATACATCGTCTCCACATTAATTGCAAGAGGCAAGCTGGGAGGTTTCCACTTTAACGATAGCAAGTACGGTGATGATGACCTTACCGTAGGGAGCATGAAGCCGTATCAACTATTTTTGATATTCAATGAGCTCGTTTACGGAATGCAGAATAATACACTTGGAAACCCAGACATAGCTTGGATGATCGACGCAAGTCATAACATGAAAGACCCACTAGAGGATCTCATGGAATCCTTAGATGCCATCATGATCGCTTATGCAAAGGCTCAGTTGGTAGACCAAGGACTGCTGACGGAGGCACAGAAAAATCATGATGTTTCCCTTTGTCAGAGCATTCTGCAAGACGCCTTTAACACAGACGTACGACCGCTTGTAAGGCAAGCTAGGATCAATGGTCAAGCTGCAGCTGACCCACTTTCTGTTTATAGGATGATGAAGGTCAGGCAAAACTTAATCAAGGAAAGGGGTATGGATTCTAAGGCCTCAGGTTTGTAATGACCGAAGTCACTGCCATATTCGATATTGGAAAGACAAACAAGAAGTTCTTTCTATTTAACTCAAACTTTGAAGTAGTGTTCAAGCAAGAGAGCGTCTTTGCAGAAGTGGAAGACGAGGATGGATTTCCTACAGAGGACCTAAGCGCAGTAGTTGATTGGATAAGGCGTATATTTGATCAAGCAAGAAAAGATCAGAGATTTCAGATTAAGGCCCTCAACTTCTCTACCTATGGTGCCTCACTTGTGCACTTAGACCGTGAAGGAAGTCCCCTTACAGTGCTATACAATTACACTAAGGACTTTCCCAATGAGCTGAAGGCCAAATTCTTAGAAGATTACGGTCCCTTGGAGCGATTTGAATCTGAGACAGCTGCACGCTTCGATGGATTCCTGAATTCGGGCATGCAATTGTACTGGCTTAAATACAAAAGACCTAATATCTTCAAGAAGGTAGAGACTAGCCTCCATCTTCCACAATACCTAAGTTACCTGTTTACAGGAATTCCGACTTCTGACTATACTAGTGTTGGTTGCCACACAGGACTTTGGGATTTTCAAAAGGGGACCTATCATCCTTGGGTGTACGAGGAAGGATTGGATGCTTTACTGCCTAAGTTGGAGACTGCAGACCACTCAATGACGGAAGATTATCAAGGTGTCAATCTAAATGTTGGGATCGGAGTGCATGATTCATCAGCTGCTATTTTACCCTATTCCATGAGTCAGCAATCGGACTTTGTGTTGTTGTCTACCGGAACTTGGTCCGTAGCAATTAACCCTGGTAATCATCATGCTCTGAGTTCTGCTGACGTAGAAAGAAACACATTGAACTACATGCGAGTTGACGGCAAGCGGGTCAGGGCTCGTAGATTGTTTTTAGGAAATGAATACAAAGTCCAAGTCGATAAACTGAATGTCTATTTTAATGAGGAGGACTCCCATCATAAGGAAATGAGATTCAGCGAAGAGATCTACCAGCACCTGCGAGATATGGATAGGAAGTATTTTGTATTTGAAAGTATTAAAAGGAAGGATGAGCTACCTAGTCCTTCCTTTCATGAGCTAGACAGTTTTGAAATAGCCTACCACCAATTAATGATTGAACTCATGGAACTACAAGTCGAGGCCTTGCACGCAGTGATTGGTGAGCAGCGTATTGAAAAAATATACATCGATGGCGGATTCGCTGACAATGACCTGTTTACTGGGATGCTTTGCTTACATTTTCCTCGAATGGCGATAAATATAGCCCATTCACCCTTGGGATCTGCTCTTGGAGCAGCCCTACTTATTTCGAACTTTGAACTTCCTACTGATTTTTTACAGGAGCAATATAAATTAAAAGACGCAAGACTTTGAATATCAATGATAAATGAGTGATTTTGCAATACTTCAGGGAACAATGAAAGAAATACAAGATGGACTATAATCCTAATTATGCGTCGATTCCTATGCTTCGGGCAAAGGCAAAAAAACGCATTCCAAGATTTGCCTTCGAATACCTAGATGGTGGTTGCAATAATGAGGTTAATCTTGCTCGTAACACGCAAGACCTTAGAGATATTCAACTTAAGCCTTACTACCTTAGACCTTACTCGAATCCCAAGATTGAACAAGAGCTTTTTGGGAAAAAG
>CAZMYK010000809.1:0-2248 GCA_964570435.1 uncultured Saprospiraceae bacterium
TATGACAAGACTGGCCTTGCCCACCCTTTAACGGAAGGTGAGCTTCCACTGGAACTCCCTGATCTAGAAGACTTCAAGCCAACAGCAAGTGGTAAGTCACCGCTTGCACGACTAGATGACTGGGTCATCACCTCCGATGGAATGACGCGAGAAACAGACACCATGCCTGGCTACGCTGGGTCCTCGTGGTATTTTTTGAGGTACATGGACCCTGAGAATCCAGATGCCTTTGCAAGCAAGGAGGCCGTTTCTTACTGGCAGGACGTTGACCTCTACATAGGTGGAACGGAACATGCTGTAGGGCACCTGATGTATTCACGATTCTGGCATAAGTTTCTATTTGACATAGGGCTGGTTCCTACGAGAGAGCCCTTTAAGAAGCTGATCAATCAAGGGATGATCCAAGGGGTCATCGAATACCTATACCTTTCAAAGGAAAAGGAAGACGGTTATGCTCGTTTTGTTTGTGCCAGGCTTGTAGAAGCCGAGGGGAACGATGAAGCCTACGCTAAGATCCCTGTTTTCGTGGATTTCGTCCAAAATTACGGTTCGTCGGATTCTTATATCAATGTTGATTCGATCAAGAAATTTGTGGATTGGAGACCAGAATATGCGGATGCGATTTTCGAATGTGGTCAGGGACGCTACCAAAAGGGAAGTAATGAAGAGGTCAAAAGCCACCTAGTGACCAAATCAGAAGTGGGCAAGATGTCCAAGCGGTATTTCAATGTTGTCAACCCTGATGATGTTGTTGCTAGGTACGGAGCAGACTGCTTTAGGATGTACGAAATGTTCTTGGGTCCTATTGAGCAATCTAAACCATGGGATACCAACGGTATAGACGGAATTTCTAAGTTTATTAGGAAGTACTGGGCGCTCTATTTCGACGAAAATGGCAAATCACTACTTACGGAGGAAGAGGGAAATGAAAAGGACCTCAAGGTGCTACATACCGTCATAAAAAAGGTCAATGAGGATGTAGAGCGATTTTCATTCAATACCGCGATCTCAGCATTCATGACTGCTGTTAACGAACTGAGAAAGCTAAATTGCCACAAAAAAGAAGTGCTATCCTTACTCAACAAATTGCTTGCTCCCTTCGCGCCCTTTATTACTGAAGAATTGAATGAATTTATGGGAGTAGAGGGTTCTATACATACCTTGGATTATCCGATCCATGACGAAAAGTACCTTGTGGAGTCAAGCATTACCTACCCCATTTGCTTCAATGGCAAGAAACGCGGTGAAGGTGCCTTCCCATCAGATGCTTCTAATGAGGATATTTCAGAGTCTGTGAAAGATCATGAGGTATATGCCAAGTACACGGAAGGTAAAACGGTCAGGAAGATTATTGTGGTGCCAGGTCGTATGATAAATGTGGTTGTAGCCTAGCAGAAATCAAACTTAGTCCTTGTCTTCATTTTCGGTATCCACTATGGAATGACCAAGGTATAAGTCCATTAGAAATAAAGATCCCAAACTCTCTACAGGGATATTCAGAAGTAGAGCTAAGTACTTATGCTTCACATCTCCTCCAGTTGTTCCCTTTGAGGGGCTTAAAGCCCTCAAAGGGAAAATTTCACCAGATTTGTTTCATTGAGAGTCATAATTTATAGAGGGCTATACAGTGAGATAGGCCTGGCACAATCTACCTCCCTTAAGCCATTATCGCAAAGTTAAAAGTGGCTGTGAAGGCCAAATTGATCGCCACCCTTGGGCCAGATCGTACTTTGCGTCGTTTGCTTCATTAGCAGGTCTTTTTGCACATACCTTAGATTATCTTTGTGCGGCCTCATCCGGAGGTCTTTAAAATTCTACAATCTTAAAGGTTGTCCGCCTATTTTCTTGGTGCTCTTCTTCTGAACACGTTTCACAATAGCAATTAATGGAAGGTCTGGTTTCTCCAAGACCACTAGGAGACATTCGGCTTTTATCAATACCGAGTGTTGCCAGGTAGTCGACAGCAGCTTGGGCCCTATTTTGAGAAAGAACCATATTGTAGTCATCCTTGCCCCTACAATCAGTGTGGCTGAATAGTTCGATCTTGACACTTGGGTTGTTTTGCAAAAGCTCGCCTAGCTGATTTAAAGATGGTTTTGCATCATTTCTAATGAAGTACTTGTCTACATCATAGTATATATTCTCTAACTTGAATTCAATTTCTGTGTTAATCTTTTCCAGTAGAAAGCTGAGATTGTAGGTCTTTTCACCTTCCTCTGGTATTTCAGATGGTTTAAAATTGGCTATT
>CAZMYK010000810.1:0-2243 GCA_964570435.1 uncultured Saprospiraceae bacterium
TACTAGCAGGTATAAGTGAATGCGATGACAATGCCCTAAGTAAAAAAATTGCCCTTGATAATTTTGAAGATCTTTATGAAGAATTGATTCCCTTAGATCTCCAGGAGAGATTAAAAAGGTCTGACATCCCAGATAATCGCGCCCATCTAATTGTGGTTGCCTTCCAACTTATTCACTATTTGCTGACGCAAATCAAGTGCGACAATATAATTGTGTCGAAGTATGCGATGAAGGAAGGTATGTTATCGCAACTCGCACAGAAATTGTAAGGCTAGCAATATTGTCCTACTATTCCCTCAACAAGCAATGATAAAGATTGCCACTTTGAGTATTTTTAGCCCTGTCTAAAAATTTATTTTGATTAGTCTTAAATATTGACTAATTTTGATCCTATGGATGTACTTATAGATGCCTTAAGCTCGGGATGGGCGATTAGAGCCATCATTGCCTCATCATTGGTTGGAATTATGTGCGGGGTAATTGGGTGCTTTATAGTACTTAGAAATATGTCTCTCATTGGTGACGCACTAGCGCATGCAATTCTACCAGGAATCTTCGTTTCCTTTATTCTTGTTGGTTACAGTACAATAGGGTTCTTTCTTGGATCTGTTGTTGCTGGCTTGTTTACAGCATTTGGAATCACTTGGATTCAACATAACGTGAAGACGAAGAATGACGCTGCAATAGGAATTGTGTTTACTACTATGTTTGCGATTGGAGTGATGGGAATATCTTACATTTCCCAAGGTGAGGGTGTCCACCTAGATCTGTCAGACTTTCTCTTTGGTACAACATTAAGTATCTCGAGTGAAGACATCTACATCACCGGTACCGTTTGTATTTTTGTATTGGCCTCCGTCATAGTTTTTTATAGGTATCTTTTTATCACCACCTTTCAAGAAACGATAGCACAAACCATGGGGATCTCAGTTAAGATGATCCACTACTTTCTAATGCTACTGCTATCCTTTGCTGTTGTATCTGCCTTAAGAAGTGTGGGTGTTATTCTCGTCGTAGCGATGCTTATCACTCCAGCGTCGACTGCCTTGCTGCTATCTAATAAGTTAAAAAATGTAATTTTCATATCAGCCCTTGTTGGTTTAATCTCAGCCAACCTTGGTTTGGTACTATCTATAGTCTTCAATACTACTCCTGGACCAGCTATGACGGTTGTTGTTACTTCGCTATACTTACTAGCTGCTGCATTTTCTCCCAAGAAAGGACTTGCCATTCGCTATCTAAGGAAGACTAGGCAGCGGAGAAAGATTGCACAAGAAGATATTTTGAAGTTGGCTGTCAAGACAGGAGGTGGAGAGATCGTGCTCTTCCCGAAGTTCGAAAGCAAATTAAATTTTAGCGGGCAGAAGGTAAAGAAATTAGGTCAGCAACTTGCTAAGGAAGGCCTGGCGGTTTCCTCTTCGAAAGGAATTAAGTTGACCGCAGCAGGAAAATCTGCAGGGGAAAAATTGGTACGAGCGCACCGCCTTTGGGAGACCTATCTAGTTGACAAGGTAGGCTTAAGTGAGGAGCAAATACATGATGAGGCAGAAAAAATGGAACACCACATGAGTTCAGAATTCCTTGATGAGGTAGATCACATCTTGGGCTACCCAGAAACGGACCCGCATGGTAGCCCCATTCCACAAAAATTTGTCAGACCAGAGTTCTCGATCCTTGATCTTGAATCCAAGGCAAGTGCCAAAATCGCCTCCAAACAAATTAGTGACCGAGTAGAAAGCGAGCTTTGGGAGCTAGGTTTGATGCCCAAGCAGACATTTGTTTTGCAAAAAATCAATAGTGACTATGTTGAGATCAAATCAGATTCTGGGGTCCAGACCATTAAATTAGAACTGGCCCGTCTGATTTCCATAGAGAAGTGAGTCGCCTACAAGAAAACAATAGAAGCAACACTTCCGACAACTGAAGGACCTTTTGGTCACCGACAATTATAGAAAAGCTGCTTTACTCTTTTGAGAATTTATAAGAGCTATTTAAGGGGCTTCCCCAAGGGTCCCTATGTTCCAGGCTCGTCATTCGACTCGTCCCTTCGGGATACCTTCCCAAGGTCGGTCCCTTGCACAGCGGTAAGCCAATACTACAAGTACTTTATGTTCCTCATCTCCTCGGTTGCTCCCTTTAAGGGATTAAAGCCCTTCGAGGGAAAATTTAACCAGAATTGTTTCATTGAGAGTCCTAATTTGACATTCATTCCATTTTTTGGTAGAATGAATTTGGGTCGCTTG
>CAZMYK010000811.1:0-2242 GCA_964570435.1 uncultured Saprospiraceae bacterium
CTCGTATATGAATTTATAAGCGCCATCTGATTTTATTCCTTTATCCATTATTCACGTTAAAGTAAGTTCAGCAGCAAGAACGATGTAGCCATCAAATAAGTCGGGCTCATTCCAAAAGGCTTCAAGCACAGGACCAAAAGTTGGTGACATGCCAATAACAGTTTTGTGATTGTTGATCCTATAGTTCTTTTCTAAGTATGGGAGAAGGTCACTTCTAATAAATGATAGGTAATTCTTAATTTTTTTCCCTTCAGCATCACCAAAGAAAGTTCGGCCATCAGGGTAAGACAATTTCATCGCCATATCATATCGTTGGTTTTCGATATTGGGGATACCAACTACTATACTTTCGGGCATTTCGTTTCTTGACGTCTTTATTTTAACTATGGAATTGATGATTTCAAACAAGTACTCTGCATCAAAAACAATAACAATCGGGTAAGAATGTAAATTTCGTGCATAATTATCAGGTAAGGATAGGAATATCTGCCTGCTTTCACCTAGAGCTTCTGAAAAAATACTCACAGACTCACCAATAACTATTTCTTCAACAGGAAATTGACTTTCAAGAATCTGTTCCTTTGGTTCGCATGATAGAAAGGACAGAAGTAGTACTATTTGAATAAAATACGAATGCTTCATTACCTTCTTTACTTAAATTGGCTAATCGATAGTTAACATTAAACCCTTAGCTCTGGGACTGGCCCTTTGCTTTCAATCCTAACGTCAGATCGGTTGTTAATAATCTAGTTTTAGGATCCTTCTTTCCAGTTTTGTAATTCAATCAGATTCCCTTCTGGATCTCGTGTGTAAATAAAAGTAATTATTCCCACTCCTTCGACCCTTCGTTCAGAGATCTCTCCATTTTTACTGCCGCCATTTTCTACTAGGAGCTTTGTTGTTTCCTCAACGTCCTCTACTTCAAAAGCAAGGTGTCCAAATCCCCTTTGATTAGGCTCAACTAGGCCGTTTTCGATTTGTGGGTAGTAGGAATAAAGTTCCAAAGTTGGTCCATCATCTCCATGTCCAGGAAGTAGTAAGTGCGCTCCCTTAAGGTGGGCATTGCTTAGGCCGAGGCCCTTGTCTAACCACCTACCTTTTTGATTTCTAATAGGTGGTACTAGCTTGCACTGAAATACTTTTATGTAAAATTCAACTTGTGCCTCCCAATCTATGCAAATCAAATTGCTATGTGCATACCTCATTTCCTATGATTTTCAAAGCTGCGAAACTTGCGCACTAATTCAAAAATGCCTGACCATCGTAACGATAGTCAGGCATACTGGACCCCTTTTCTTCGGAACCTAGCCCACTATTTCTTCACTTTGTATGAATGGCTGCTTGAACAATCTTGCCTTGCCGGCTTTCACAAAGGCATTAGCTATTGCTGCCCCTGCTGGAGGTAGACTAGGTTCACCCAGACCCGTGGGATCTATTTCATTCTTCACGAAGTGGGCTTCCACGACGGGAGCCTCGGGCATCCTAATCATTCTATAGGTATTGAAGTTTTCGTGATTGGCCCTTCCATTGACAAATTTAAAATCAGCATACATCGCATGTCCGATCCCATCTACCACCCCACCTTCGACTTGATTCTTAGCTCCTAGTGGATTCACAACTATCCCACAATCTATTGCACAGGTAACTTTCTTAATCACCGGATTTCCATCTTCCAGCACTACGTCGGCAACTTCTGCAACATGGGTATTATGACAGTAGTAAACACTAAATCCTTGGTAAACCCCTTCATCCACCTTGCCCCAAGATGATTTCTCCACTGCAAGATTAATCACACCAGCCAACCGTTCAGGATCATACTCGATTCGTTCGTCCTTACTTGGGTCTACCTTCTTAAGCATTTCCAAGTGTAACTGGATTCGATCAACTCCCATTATTGTAGCAATTTCGTCAAAGAAACTCTGCTCTGCAAAGGACAAAAAGTTGGTATACGGTGCTCTCCAAGCCCCAGTCGTAATATTGGACTCATAGTTAGCTACGTCTACCTGGTAGTTATCTAGGGCACCTGCTGGGAAAAAGTTCGGAATAAGCCCATACATATTACTATTAATCGATGCTTCCTTCAGATGGTAGCCTGTTATTTCATTGTTCTTTAATGACGCTGCTATCTTATACTTAATCGAAGGTCTATAAGTACCCGCAGTCATATCATCTTCCCTAGTAAAAATTAACTTCACCGGTTTTCTAATCTTGTCGGAAATCTGAGCAGCTTCAATCGCAAACT
>CAZMYK010000812.1:0-2240 GCA_964570435.1 uncultured Saprospiraceae bacterium
CGTACCTATTCCACAAGGATTATTGGTGTCCGCGACTATAGAATCTTCGTGGAGTGGATTAATTTCGTAGATGGCGTCATGCCAATTATAGCTATGATTCACCGTACTGCCATCCCAACCTCTATAAGCTGACTTTAAAGCAGGATGTTCCCATTCATATCCGGTATCTGCTCCACCTACTACCACACCTTCACCCCTGTAACCCATTTCCCATACGTCATTGGCATTGATCATTTCGATACCCCACTCGACGGACTGAGGATCTCTATTCTCAAGATAAATTTCTTCATCTAAGTCCTCCATCATAGTAGAAGGGTTGTTTTGTACTTCGCCTACATCCTTCCTAGATGCTAGATTCTTAACGAGGGATTGATCCGCTTTCAATTGAATCGCATTCACAATATAGAAAGACTGATAGTCGACCCTTACAGAGGCTAGATAATTGCTGAGATCGTGCTGTGATTTGTTGGCAAAATCGGAAAGCAAGCCAAATACTTTTTGCCCTCGTTCTTGCTTACTGCCTGTTACATCTGAGATATGGGCCTGGTCCTTCATAATTACGAGAACATTGGCTGTCCCACCTTCTGATATAGTGCTTAGTACACTAGGTGATACTTTTTCCTTCCATCGCACTTCTTCGCTATCATAATTGACAGAAGTAAAACCAAAGATCGCTACAATAGCTAATGCTGCTGGCCAGATTAATCTCTTCATACTTGCAAATTGATTAGAACCAAAGGTACTTGACTTTTGCCACATTTACACGGGTAGGTGTTCTGTTCTACTTTCAATATTATTTACTACCTTACTTTTTCATTAAAAATCCTACCTGATGAAGACTAACCTCTGGGCACTCTTTGCCCTATTTTTATCTACTGGAATATTGTGTGCTCAAGATGATATTGACATTCAACTTTCAGGTACCTATGCAATTCAAAATGCACATATTTTTCAAAAGCCTGGAATGGCAATTGAAAAAGGCACAGTAATTATCAAAGACGGTGTAATCATAGATGTTGGAAGCAACGTCGCAATCCCCGCTGACGCCATTTTGGTAAGTGCGGATTCCATGTACCTGTATCCCGGATTTATCGACGCCTATAATGATGTGGGGGTCAAGAAGAAGGATGACGACAAGGACGAGGAAAGAGTGAAAAACCCTGGAAACCCACCAAATAATAAGGCCGGGATAACTCCGGACAAGCGCCTAAGTGAAGTCTTCGATGGCGGAGACAAGTCAGTATCGTCCTGGCGAGAGGCTGGATTTACAGCCTCTATGAGTGCGCCTTCCAAAGGAATGCTGCCGGGCAAGACTTCGATTATTCTTCATTCAGGGAAGGATGCAAGCCAATCTATTCTAGTAGAGGATATGGGATTACTTGGCACCTTCCAAAATGCTTCGAGAATGTATCCAGCTACGATCATCGGAGTAATGGCGAAGTATCGGGACCTCTTCCGGCAAACTTCCTACGCCATGAAGCATCAGGAAGCTTATAAGCTTAATCCCGTTGGTATGAGTCGTCCTTCTTATGACAAAAGTCTAAAGGCCTTGATGCCTGTTGCAGGAAAGTCGCAGCATCTCTTTATGGAGGCCGAGAAGTACAAAGATATTGCCAGGGCTATTACCTTACAGAATGACTTAGGATTCAATCTTGCGCTAATTAATGTAAAGCAAGGAGGCGAATTTATTGACCTTCTTAAGCGAAAGCAAATTCCAGTCATATTGTCCATGGAGGTACCAGAAGGTGAGGAAAAGAAAGATGAGAAGAAGGACGACAAGGAGGCCGACGATGAAAAAGAGTCTAAGGAAGCTGAAGGCGAGGAAAAGAAAGAAGATGAGGCAGATCCTGAAAAAGAGGCCTTAGAAGCAAGAAAAAAAGAAGCTGTAAGGGCCTATCAATCACAAGCAGCAGAGTTTGCCAAAAAGGGTGTAAAGTTTGGTCTTTCAGGAAAGGACATCAAAGGGAAGGATCTACGAAAGAATGCGAAGGCGATGATGGAACATGGTCTAACTGAAGATCAGATAATTGCTGCTTTGACCATTAACCCAGCGGAAATGTATGGTGTATCTAAGATTATGGGAACAATTGAAAAAGGGAAAATGGCAAATCTCTTTATTTCAACTGCTCCCTATTTCGATGATGAGGCCAAGATCAAGTATGTCTTTGTAGAAGGGGAACAATTCGAATATGAGGTGGCTAAGAAGAAAGAAAAAGTAGAGGGTGAAGAAGGCGAGATAA
>CAZMYK010000813.1:0-2239 GCA_964570435.1 uncultured Saprospiraceae bacterium
CAATGAAGGCAAACGAAACAACTATAAGAGGGACGTCATTAAGAAGTACCAAGTTGGTGAGGATTCAGTGCTGAATGTTTTCTATATGGTCCATCATCCAGATTCCGTAAGATCTAAGACCTACTCTGCATCTGGAGCCGGAATTGCCTTAGGTAAGAGCATTAAGCTGGGGACTATCTACAATCCTGAAGACCCACCGTGGCTCTATGCCTCACTCCTTAATCACGAGGTCGGCCATGTGCTAGGTCTTAGTCATGCATGGATCTCCAATGATGGTTGTGATGATACACCTGTAAATCCTAACTGTTGGGCGCCGACAGAAACGGGAAAGTGCAAGGGCTTGACTTCTAACAATATGATGGACTACAATCGAGACCAGCATGCTGTCACGCCATGTCAAATAGGTAAAATGAGGAGGACATTAACAAGTCTGAAATCAAGCAAGAGAGACTTGCTGAAGCGGACTTGGTGTGACCTGAACCCAAGAAGAGAGGTGCTTATTAGTGGAAGAACCCACTTTGCAGGAGCAAGAGATATGATGGGAAATATAACTATTAAAAAAGGTGGTCAACTAAGGGTTTCTTGTCGACTTTCCATGCCACATGGTGGTGAAATTAGAATAGAGCCTGGAGGTGAATTAATCCTTGAGAATGCCCGACTTTATAATGATTGCGGTAAGACTTGGAAGGGGATAGTTGTTATGAGGGAAGATGGGATAGAAGGAAAAGTATATAAGATGGGAGACATTAAAATGGAAAACGTCAAAGGTCTCCCTCCTGCGGTCGAATGACAATTTCTTCTACTACTGCAGAAGGACTCAATTGATAAGCGGACCACAAGGCATGAGCAACGTCTGATGCCTGCATTAGTCTTTCTTCTGGAAGTTCCACACCTGCCCACGAATTCGACCATGTGGCACCCGGCATAATTGCTGTCACCTTTATTCCTTTGTCCTTAAGCTCCTCCCTTAAGACCTTAGAAAATCCAAGTAGGGCAAATTTTGATATCGAATAAGACCCGCCATTAGGATAGGCAATAAGACTTGCAACTGAGCACATATTGAATATATGTCCTGCTTTTTTACGTAGAAAAATCGGTATCAAGGCCCTTGTCAAATGGTAGGCGCTGTATAGGTTGGTCTCAATTTGCGACTCTAACTTTCCATCTTCTTCCTTGTGAATTTCACCAGGAAGAAAAACCCCAGCATTATTGACTAGGATATCTATCTGTTCCCAGGAATCAGAGACTTTACTTGCAAAGTCAAGAACTTCTCGCTTTTTACTCATGTCAGTCTGGACACCTATGAAGTCGCAGGAGGGGAAAGATGACTTTATTTTACCTTCCATCGTAAGTAGATCTTCTTTACTCCTAGAACAAATGGCAAGATTAAAACCTTGCTCAGCTAGCAGTTCTGCAATGGCTCGGCCAATGCCCTTAGTTCCACCTGTAATTACTGCATTCATAAATATCAAGTCTTAATTAGCTTGCTCGAATTTAATATTATTAGTTTTACCAAACAAAAAACACCCTAGTTGGGTTCTAAGTCGGTATATGGTATCAAAAATATTTAGCGATTTCGGAAAATTTATTCTTTGGCTACCTAAGGTTTTTTCGAAACCTGAGAACTTCAAGATGTACTGGAAAGAGATTTCTAGGCAGATGAATGACATTGGACTTGGGTCCTTCATTATTGTTTTTCTGATAGCGATATTCATTGGAGCTGTAACTGCAGTACAATTTGCTTATCAGATGGACGGCACATTAATTCCTCGATACTACATCGGATACATCGTGCGAGATATGACCATCATAGAAATGGCTCCAACCATCAGTTGCTTGGTCCTTTCTGGAAAGGTGGGTTCAAATATTGCAGCGGAGATAGGTGGAATGCGGCAGAAAGAGCACATCGATGCAATGGAGATAATGGGAGTCAATACAGCGGCCTACCTAGTAATGCCGAAGATTGTCGCTGCCCTTGTGGTGATACCACTTTTGGTATGTATTGCTGCGATTGTAAGTATGGTGGGCGCCTACCTGGCAAGTGTGCCGACAGGGATGTTCTCAGCAGCTGAATTTGTTCAAGGTTTGAGGTCTTGGTTCGAGGGTTGGAACGTGATTATAATGTTTGTCAAAGCCATCGTTTTCGCATTTATTTTAACGAGTGTTGCTTGCTTTAAGGGTTATTTTGTGACAGGTGGTAGCATCGAATTAGGAAAGGCTAGTACGCAGGCGGTAGTTA
>CAZMYK010000814.1:0-2239 GCA_964570435.1 uncultured Saprospiraceae bacterium
CATAAATTCTTTCAGAATATCATTCTGAATTGTTCCCTTTAGCTCAGCTGGAGCTACACCTTGCTCTTCTGCGGCTACAATGTAGAAGGCCATAATGGGCACTACGGCTCCGTTCATTGTCATCGAAACGGACATTTGATCCAAGGGAATTTGGTCGAATAGAATCTTCATGTCCTCGACGGTATCTATAGCAACGCCAGCCATCCCTACATCTCCTGTCACTCGCTTGTGGTCTGAATCATAGCCGCGATGTGTGGCAAGGTCAAAGGCAACAGAGAGCCCTTTCTGCCCTTGGGCGAGGTTCTCACGGTAGAATTTATTGGATTCTTCCGCTGTTGAAAAACCAGCATATTGTCTTATGGTCCATGGCCTTCCCATATACATTGTTGCGTACGGACCTTGCAAGTATGGGGGACTTCCAGCTGTATGATTTTCTAGAAATTTGGGTCTTTTGGTGATCTTGTTCTTGATCGTGATACCCTCTGCGCTTTCCCACGTGTGGTCTTGACGTTTTTCCCGCATCAGGCTTGGGTCAAAAGATATGGGTTTGAAACTTGACGCCATTTACCTAAAAGATTTAGAAACGATTAATTCCTTTCCCCCTTGCGAGTAGTCATAGAATCCTTCTCCCGTCTTCCTGCCTAACTTTCCCGCTGTTACCATGTTCGTCAGTAAGGGGCAAGGTGCATATTTCGGATTCCCGAAACCACTATGTAGCACCTTAAGAATGGCAAGGCAGACGTCTAGTCCAATGAAGTCAGCTAGTTGCAAGGGGCCCATGGGATGGGCCATTCCTAACTTCATTATGGCATCTATTGCTTCAACATTTGCGACTCCTTCATGTAGGCTAATAATCGCCTCATTAATCATAGGCATGAGAATTCGATTTGCGATGAAGCCAGGGTAGTCATTCACAGAAACGGGCACCTTGCCTAGTTTTTTTGAGATTTTGATGACCTTTTGCGAGACTTCTGCAGAAGTGGAATAGCCATTGATAACCTCCACTAATTTCATGATCGGTACAGGATTCATAAAGTGCATTCCGATCACCTGCTCTGCTTTGCTAGTAGCCGCCGCAATCTTAGTGATAGAAATAGAGGATGTATTGCTAGCTAGAATGCAGGTGTCCTTGGTGTGATTGTCAAGGTCCTTAAAGATTTTTAGTTTCAAGTCGATGTTCTCTGTGGCTGCCTCAACCACCAAATCTGCATCAGCAACACCTTCGCTTATTGAAATAGAAGTCGAAATATGATTGAGGGTCTCTTGTTTTTGAACCTCAGTGATCTTTTCCTTTCTTAACATCCTGTCCAAGTTCTTGGTGATGCTTGCAAGACCTTTTTCAAGAGCTGCTTCAGAGATATCAATGAGCTTTACTTGATAATGATGCATTGCGAAAACGTGGGCAATTCCGTTTCCCATTGTACCTGCTCCGATTACACTTACTTTTTCCATTTTTACTCTTTTCTTGATGACCAAGCTTCTCCATTTTTTGGAATAACCTTGAGCCTTGTTTTTTGATCCTTGTAGAACTTCAATGCGATTAAAGCTGCAGCCTTTTCTTCTTCTATATTCTGGAGAGATCCTGCTGTAAAGTATTTTTTCACAAAGTGGGTATCAAACGCTCCACTTTGGAAGGCTTCGTGTTGCATGACGAACTTACCGAAACCAAGGGTGGTAGCAATCCCCTCTATCTTGTAATCTTCGATGGCCCTCCCGAGACGCTGAATGGCCTGCTGGCGGTCACTTCCATACGCAATTAGTTTAGCGATCATTGGGTCATAATAGATTGGGATTTCATCTCCTTCTTCATACGCATCGTCTACCCGAATACCCATACCAGAAGGCAGCGTATATCTTTCGAGTCGACCTATGTCTGGTAGGAAGTCTCTTTCTGGATCTTCTGCATAGACCCTAAGTTCAACAGCATGGCCGTTGATGTTAAGGTCCTCCTGGGCGAAGGAAAGCTGCTCTCCTCGCGCTACCCGGATTTGCTGCTCCACTAAGTCTATCCCAGTAATTAATTCTGTGACTGGGTGTTCTACCTGCAACCTCGTATTCATTTCTAGGAAGTAGTAGTTGAGCTCTTCGTCAAGCAAGAACTCAACAGTACCGGCACCAAGATAGTGACAAGACTTTGCCACTCGAACGGCTGCTTCTCCCATTTCTGCTCTAAGTTCTGCTGATAAAATAGACGAAGGCGCTTCTTCGACCACTTTTTGATGCCTTCTTTGGACACTGC
>CAZMYK010000815.1:0-2239 GCA_964570435.1 uncultured Saprospiraceae bacterium
GATAAACAAAATGAACTTGTAATTGTAACAAGATGGTTGGAACCAAAATATCTTAAAGATTTTTTAAATGTCGTCTATTCGGCAATCGACAAATCATAAATTACAAATGAGATTCGTTGTTACCTCGAATATGATAAGGTCTATGAGCAAACATATAAAATCATTAGTTCTACTCTGCTTCTTTAGCATTCAATTGTCTGCGCAGTTCGGCGTGCCACTAAATGATGTTTGCGACCAGTCTTTTACATTGAACGACCTTGAGAATTTCTGTAGTGAGGAGGTAGACATGTTCTCCTCTGAAGGTGCTACAATAGACAGTACGACTGGTCTTGGTTGTCAAAGCTCCTTCCAGCCTCTAGGGGTATGGTATAATTTCACAGCCATTACAAAGTTTGTTCGAATAACAGTTGAGGGACAAGATGCTGGGAATGGACTACTGCTTTCAGATCCTATTGTAGGAATTTATGAAGGTTCCTGTGGTAATCTGACAGAACTTAACTGTGTGACTACCCCTAATGGTGTTAATGTTGCTGAAATCGTCTTTACAACTATTCCCGGAAGGACCTACTTTGTAATGATTGGAGCTAAGAATGGAGATACAGGATCATTTAGACTTTGTCTCAATAGTTTCAATGTGGATCCAGAGCCACTTCAAGACTGTTCTGATGCCAGGATCTTGTGCGACAAGTCTCCGATAGGTGTGGAAAGTGTGGTTGGTTTTGGTGATGTACAAGATGACTTAGACCTTGCCTCGAATCCCCAGATTCAATTCCCACAATGTGGCGTACAAGAAGCCGCAAGCAACTGGTACAAGTGGACTTGCGATGAAGCTGGTACGCTTGAATTTACGATTACCCCTTTGAAACAATTTGACGATATAGATTTTCTTGTGTATGAATACCCGAATGGACTAGATGATTGTAATGGCAAGATTTTGATCAGGAATATGATCTCTGGAGAAAACCAAGGACAAGCTATGAGTCAATGGCAGGTATGCGTTGGTCCTACCGGCCTCCTCGAAAGTGATGGGGATGCTGGAGAATCTTGCGGTTGTCAAACGGGGGACAATAACTTTGCTAGTGCAGTCAACATGGAAAGTGGGAAAAGTTATGGATTAATGATTATGAATTTTTCACAATCACGAGTGGGCTATAACTTAGATTTTGGTGGAACCGGTACTTTTCTAGGACCTGTGCCGGAGTTCAGTATTGAGCCGATCACTGGTTTGCGATGTGAACAAGCGTTTACAATTGAAGATAGGAGTCGCGACAATGGAAACCCCTTAGAGTATAATTGGTTTTTCGGTGAAGGCGCTACACCACAGACAAGTACAGAGGCTGGGCCCTTTCAAGTAAACTATAACACCTTTGGTCAGAAGTACATTGTACTAAGTGTTACGGATCCCGTGAATGGTTGTGAGGTTACAGAAATATTCGATGTCTTTGCGGAGCCATGTTGTGAAGACATAGATCCTCTTATTCCCTCTCTGGTCAATGCAGTCGATCCTTCTTGTCCCACTTTTAACGATGGGGCTCTTGAAGTAACAGCTAATGGTGGTTCTGCGGAAGGCTATCTATTTTCGATTAACGGAAGCCCCTTTGTGAACGGTTCGAATTTCAGCAACCTACCAGATGGGGCATACGATATAGATGTAGTGGACAGCAAGGGTTGTGAAGGGAGTCTAACGCTGAATTTAGTGGATCCAGATTCAATACTTGTTAATGCTGGTCCCGATTCACTCGTGAATCTAGGTGACATGATAGACTTAGAAGGCGAAATCATCCAAGAGAATGGAAGAGATTTCGATCTATTATGGACTTGGGATTCAGATGGGACAACAGTGACATGCACAAATTGCTTGAACCCTAATGTATTTCCTTTTGGCTTAACTACTTTCACCTTGACTGCTATAGATGAATTCGGTTGCAGGTTTTCTGATCGCGTAAGAATAGATGTTGACCTGGACTATCCTATTTTTATTCCCAACATATTTTCTCCAAATGACGATGGTGAGAATGACAGATTTAATGCCTTCGGTGGGATTGCTGTGCAAGAAATAGCTGAATTGAAGATATTCGATAGGTGGGGGAACCTTGTATTTGAGGATAGAAACTTCCCCCATAATGACCCTACCTTTGGCTGGGATGGAATGTTTGGCGGACAGCTAGCTGAAGCGGGAGTTTATACCTATCTTTTTGATGTCCAGTTTATTGACAATATGCCACCAAGGCAGTATTCA
>CAZMYK010000816.1:0-2236 GCA_964570435.1 uncultured Saprospiraceae bacterium
ATACTGATGATAAATTTGGGTTCTAATTGTCTCTTCATGTAGCTGAATTCTAAAGGTAAATTGTGCATCAGCCAATTCAACGATCAGGGATTCCAACATTCCATCATCATTCACATACTCGACCTTGCGACGGCGTGGATTTTCAAGTTCATGTTGACCAAGTACTTGTTTGTTAATCTACATCTCGACTAAGACGAAGTCTTCCATGGCAAGTTGCCGATCCTCCTACTTGGATGGCTTAAGCTGTCCCTTCGTCATGAGTTTACATAATGCAGAAACGTGGTCATTTGTAAATTGAAAGTTAGCAAAAAGGATGTTTGTGCCTGCCCTAAGCTCAGTTTCTTCCTCGAATGCACAATACCTCACGTTAACTTACTTTTAAAACCAGTCCTTTCAAATACTTCCCCTCAGGGTGGAATATATTGACTGGGTGATCCGCTCCTTGTGACATTCTGTATAGTATCTGACATTCTCTACCAGCTTCAATTGCCGCAGCAGTGATGGTATCCTGGAATAATTGCACATCAATCACCTGCGAGCAACTAAAGGTGAAAATGATGCCTCCGCTGACTACTTTTTCAATTGCAGCCCTATTGATCCTTTTGTAGGCCTGTACTGCATTGTGTTTTTTTCTTTGGTTCTTGGCAAATGCTGGAGGATCTACTACAATAACATCGTAGACATCTGACTTTATTTCCTTCAAATACCTATTCACGTCCTCAGTCAGTGCCTCATGTGCACTAGACTTACCAGTCAGTGAAACATTCTCAAGCAACATTTGAACCGCCTTTTTTGAAGAATCTATCGACGTAACGCTCTTAGCGGCGTTATTTAAAGCATAAATGGAGAAGCCACCAGTATAACAGTAGAGGTTTAACACTGACTTCCCTCGAGCATACCGTCCTAGGAGGTCGCGATTGTCTCTTTGATCTAAGAAGAATCCTGTTTTTTGACTATTAATCAACTCGATTTTAAACTTATGTCCGTTTTCAGAGATCAGCACCACGTTGCTTTCCCCTTTCAGGAAACGATCGTCAACGTCTATGGAATAGTGGTCAGGCAAAACAGTCTTGCTCTTATCATATATGATTGTTATCTCAGGAAGGCATGCTTCGATGGCTTCCTGAATCTTATCAATCTCCCTGTGCATTCCGATGGTGTGGCACTGAATCACAATTGCATTATTGTAACGATCTATGATCAGGCCAGAAGCTCCATCACCCTCTCCGTGAAATAGTCTGTAAGCATTTGTGTGCTCGGAAGGAAGATGGTTGTGCTTTCTAAGGTCGACAGCTCTTGCAATAAGTGCAGTCCAAAATTCTAGATTAATTTCAACTTTTTCAAAACTTAAGATTCTCAACATGATACTCCCTTCCTGGAAGTAACCGATGGCAAGGAATTGTCCACGTGCTGATTGAATCTCTACGATATCTCCCTCCTCACAGTGGCTCGTATCCAAGACACCCCTGGAAAAAATCCATGGATGTCTGCGCTTTACTGAGGCCACCCGTTCATTCTTGATCTTTACAACTTTGTATTCCTTCATCTCTCGTTTTTTGTATTTATCGACATGCTCACGCTTGGTCATTGCTAAACATCGTACCAGACCTTGTCAGGCTTACTGGTCCATTTATTCTCACTCACCCGAAATCGGTAAGGCCAATTTGAACACTCTTGGGCTGTGGACATTCCGACTCGGGGTCCGCTCAAGATCTTATCATCACCAATTTCGGGCCACCCTTCTTCGACCCAAAGACCTTCCTTGATTGTCAGATCTGAGCCATTGTAGGTCTTGTGAATTCCCATCGCAATGCTGAACTTTCCTGGACCATTCACAAGCTCCTTGCGAGTGCTAGGCATTGACCTCCTCTTAGCCATCACGTCTTGACCAGCTAATGGCTCAATGGCTCTGATCAAAATACAATGCGCAGTGCCCTTTGGACCTGTGATGATGTTAAATAGGTGGTAGACACCGTAAATGATGTAAACGTAAGCAGTCCCAGGCTTGGCAAACATGGTCTTGGTGCGTGGCGTCATCTTATTAAGGTAGGCATGACTAGCCTTGTCTTCAGGGGCTTTATATGCTTCGGTTTCAACAATCAATCCAGAAGTAAACTCACCACCAATGTTGCTACACAGCTTCTTGCCCAGGAGTTTCTTGCTTATTTGCAAAATATCCACGCCTTCATAAAAACTTTGAGGCAGGACCATTTATCGACGTTTGCTGTAATTCGGG
>CAZMYK010000817.1:0-2230 GCA_964570435.1 uncultured Saprospiraceae bacterium
TCACCACGCTTCGGAATATCTGGCCCAATTGCTGCTGCCCAGATCTGGTCAGACCCTTTATAGATCGTACCATGACTCTTCCAATGACTCATTGGAGATGTGCCTCTTCCATGGTCAGTTGTAATGATCATACTTGTCTTGTCTTTGTAAGTGGAATCGGATTGAATGAATTCCCACAATTCCCCAAGCCACTGGTCAGTCTGGTGGGCAGAATTGAGGTAGTGGTCATACCTTCCATCATGTGCAAAGTCATCAGTCTCACCATAGGAGATATAAACTACCTTGGGATGGTATGTTCTTGCAAACTCTAAGGCATAGTGGTGTGTCCAAGCATCAAGGCGGACAGTAGGCCATGGGCTAGGTACTTCTTTTAGTAAGATGTTGAGCGATTTTTCATGTTCGTTAAGGTTGGGATGATCAGCTGCTTCAAAGGCGGCATTCACGTATATCCCACTACGCTCATCATTTATGATGTAAGGAAAGACATCCCATGAACAGAATGCTGCAACGCTATGATCATTTTCTTCAAATTCACTGATCCATTCTAGGATGGTCTCATTGGGATTGTATTTTTTTGCATTTGAATTAATTTCTGGATCACTATAGCCCGTCAATATTTCATTGTAGCCAGGATATGAGAACCAAAATCGGTTGCTGCAATTCATCTTGCTACCTTCCCATCGATTCCCAATCAGCTGACCTTCTTTTGCCAGCGTGGACCAAAACCAAGGAAGTAACTTCTTTCTTCCTTCCATCCTAGAATCTGCTAGAAATTTGTCAATGACCCTCTTGTCTTTAGTGTATTCTTCATTAGCAAGCATTGAGTCGACAGCTCCTCCATAAACTTCTTGCCATCGTAATCCATCCAAGGTGATTAGGAAGACATTCTCAGTTTCTTGAGCATTGAATGCTGGGTACAAAGATATTAGGAGGACGAGGGTTAGTAGTAGTCGCATGTTGTTTTAGTATTTAGAAAGAGGGCTGCCATCGCATCCCTCTTCAACAAAATAATTATATGAATAGAGAGTTACTTCAATAGCCACATTTTAGTAGTGATCTCATCTGGGCCTTGTCCACCTATAACCGCTTGATAGCTAGTTTCGTTTAAGACTTTCTCTGATCCAGGATATTGAACTCTACTTGGAATTTCTGAAATTGCAGCATTGGGACCCGGTTCCAATTGCGGAAGCAATGTTCTCCTCAAATCATACCAGGCCTCATTGCCAAGCATAAACAGCGATATCCACTTTTGCTGGGTAATCTTTGCAAGCCCATCATCTTCTAAGTTTTTTATGTCTGACCTAGATATTCATTGGTCTCGCTCACTCCGAGGTAGTTCATATTTGCAATGATTCCAGCCTCGTAAAATTCGCTTGCAGATTCTGAAATATAGTCCTTCCGAGCCGCTTCTGCTAAGATAAACATTAATTCAGATCATGCGATTAGTAGCAAAGTGAAGCGCAGACCTTAAAATTGAAGTCCTTAAACCATTGGATTCTACTTTAAATTAAAAAAGCCGGCATGCTCTTTCGAACATGCCGGCAGGATTTTAAAACCAAAGGTTTCTTAATTATCCTTACTCCAAAGTACCCATATAAGCGTATGGCTCTTGATGAAAGTTTCCTTCCATTTAGATTTCTTTACTATTTTCTTTGGTCTGTGTTGGTAAAGGTGAATAGGTGTGGTTCAACATATAGACGTATTATTTTTGGCCTACCCTATATTTATTTTCAGCTAGCGACGGAAATGTCGGATACTTGTTATGACAAATGTTTACTAGGAGTCATTTGGTCGAATCAGAAATTGGAGAATGTAGCGCTTAAGTACTTGTTTTTCTAGGATTATCAGGGATTATATTGTACTTTTGTGGCCTGAAAAAATAAATTTAGTATGAGCACAACAACAGCGTTAAATTATAAAGTTAAGGATATAAACCTCGCAGATTGGGGAAGGAAAGAAATTGAATTGGCTGAGGCTGAAATGCCTGGACTAATGGCTCTTAGAGAGGAATTTGGTGAGAGCAAGCCACTTTCGGGTGCAAGAATTGCAGGATGTCTACACATGACTATCCAGACTGCCGTTCTGATAGAAACACTAGTAGAACTTGGTGCTGAAGTCACCTGGTCTAGTTGTAATATCTTCTCCACGCAGGATCAAGCTGCGGCGGCAATTGCAGCAACAGGAGTACCTGTTTTTGCTTGGAAGGGAATGACAGAGGAGGAATTCGATT
>CAZMYK010000818.1:0-2226 GCA_964570435.1 uncultured Saprospiraceae bacterium
AAGCACATTGATCTTGAAATCATTCAAGAAGTCATCTTCCTTCAAGGAGGTAATAGGTCTTAGATTGATAGAACCTGGGCAGTAGATGATCTTACTCACATCCTCGAACTTTGGTACCTCATCACTAAGGACGTCAAATGTGTAATGTTCTAGATGCTCATGCTCTAGGTCAGGTGCAGATCTCGATAGATTAATAACCTGATAAGTGCTTAAGATTTGTTCTAATATGGCGCGCCCAATTCCCTTACTACCACCTACCAAAAGAACCTTACCCATAACGTTTGCTGATTTTGTTAGAACTTATTTGCTTTTGTCGACTGCATTTATGTCTTCCCTCATCAAAAGACCGGTTCGCCACATGCTTGGTGCTGCGACCTTGCACACGACTTCGCCACATCTTGAAGCTTGAGGGCTTCATTTCTCTGCGCATAATTTTGATCACCTGGGCTTCTGCAAGTCCAAATTGATCTTTGATTGCATCGAAGGGTGTGCGATCCTCCCATGCCATTTCGATAATACGGTTAAGAGAGCGATCATCCATTCCTTCATATAGCTTCCTCGTCGACATACTAGTATAATGAATGGCGCTAGGATTAGTTTACGAGAAAGACCACAAAGTTCTGTTATTGGCTAATTCAAAGTACACATCTAGTGATGGCTTAGTCTACAACAAGTGGGGTGCCCGATTTACGAATTCAGCCTTTTTATTCCATTGACCTTAGGCTTGCAAATACTAAAATAGTATTTCTAAGTCGCAGAAATCTGTTCTTATGTCTTGGACTTCCCATGGTCATTGACCTTAAGTTCCCTCAATTTCTTTTGATACTTGCCTCATCAAGTAAGCGTATCACACGTTCATGCAATCTATCAGCCCGATACTCAAACCAAGTCTCTCTCATTTCAGAGTTATGTATGAGCTGATTAAAGTACTTGAAGGGTTTTCTTCGTAGCAATACAGTAGTCAATTCGCTCCTTAGGTGTGAAAAGGGCAGATGCTCCATAAAGGAAACCATAATCTGATATGATACAGTGGAATTCGGACATTCTATTTTTTCAAATTCATGCCAATCAACTTCAACTTTCTCCAAGTTCTCTTGATGGAACTCATCCAGTTCTGTAAAAGCACCGTTATAAATGTTTGGCAATTCAATGACCTCGCCTGTTAAGCGATTTATGAATACATCGATACCAAGTTCGTGTGCACCGACGAAATCCTTGATTTGTTGAGCAGAAATTGTCAAAACCCTCGAATTAACTATCCGTAAAAACAGCCATGCAAATCTTCTTTTATTGCGGCGATCAATGAGTCGATCTCTGAAGATGTGGGCATTGGCTCATAAGATTGCCATTTTCCAGAAGCACACATCCAGTACAGCTTCCATATTTTTTGAGATTTCACGTACTTGACTTTGGCATACGGAAGTCTTTGGAAGTTATCGGGAGTGGTGCTTTTCCAAACTGGCCTGATTTCATACAACTCGAAATTACTACCATTGGCAGTGAACCCGAAATCCAGATCTTTTCGAATCTCGTGGGAAGGTCGAATTTGGTCTGTATATGCCTCGACCTTCCGATAATTGATATCTAAACTATCACCTTGCATCTTTTTTTTGGACTAGTGCTTAATCCTATCCCTTAATATCTTTAATACTTGTAGGCAGTTCTTTGAAACCCATATTATAGAGGGTGAAGCCAAATATGTCAGCATATTGATCGATCGTCTTGCTTACAGGTGTACCGGCACCGTGTCCTGCATCGGTTTCAATTCTTATGACTGTCGGATTGTCGCCAGTCTGCTTACTCTGCAGTTCAGCAGCAAACTTGAAGCTGTGTGCTGGAACTACTCTGTCATCGTGGTCACCGGTTGTGACCATTGTGGCAGGGTAGGAGACACCTTCTCGTACATTGTGAACAGGAGAGTAGGCTTTCAGGTAGTTAAACATTTCAACACTATCTTCTGAAGTCCCATAGTCATACGCCCATCCAGCACCCGCAGTGAAGGTATGGTATCTCAACATATCTAAAACTCCAACGGCAGGTAGGGCCACCTTCATCAAGTCAGGACGTTGAGTCATTGTCGCACCAACTAGTAGGCCACCATTGGAACCACCTCGTATTGCCAAGTAGTCAGATGAGGTATAATTCCCAGCAATCAGATATTCTGCTGCAGCAATGAAGTCATCAAATACATTTTGCTTCTTCATTTGCGTACCTGCATCATGCCAT
>CAZMYK010000819.1:0-2223 GCA_964570435.1 uncultured Saprospiraceae bacterium
ATGAGGACCTTGTGGTCTTTTGGTCCTGCTGATGCAAGGCTAGTTTTGAAAAACTTGGATTCAAAGTTCAACTACAAATTGACCTTCTTCAATAGCAGAACTCAAGGAGGAAATCGTAACAACACCTACACCATTAATGGGCAATCTATCACTGTAAATGCTGCGAATAACACCTCGGAGGTAGCTATTTTTGAAAATCTTACTCCCGACACCGATGGCTCCTTGTTGATCAACATAGATCCTCAGTTGTCACAAGGATATCTAAACGTGATGAAACTTGAGGCCACAAGTAAGTCAGCCCCTGTTCCATGTACAGGGATCGTTACTAGTTCACAACACGGCGATCCTGGATCATTATCTTATGAAATCGCATGCGCACAAGCAGGAGACCTTTTGAATTTTGGAGCTGCTGTCAACAACACAGACATTAACATTCCGAATGCCATCGAAGTAGATAAAAACATTGTCATTAGAAATGAGCTTTCGGGAGATGTTAGTTTGATTCAGAGTCCAACGAATGCACTCTTCAATATTGCCGAGGGCAGAACTTTGACCATCGACAATGTGGATCTCACCATAACGGATTCCGATTTCGTTCAGAACCAAGGAATCCTAATTTTGAAGAACCTCAACCTCAGTCTTCAAAACCTCAACATCTTAAATACCTCAGGTCATCTAATCATTGCTGACTCTGTCTCGATTACTGTTTTGGAATGAGGTTAGAATAGAAGGCAAGTTGTGTTATTCCTCATTTTGGCATGAGTTCTTACTTTGAAGTAGTTTACTCTTACCATCATTAGTTTTATCAGAACTAAATTTTGCCATCTTTTTAATTTCAAATTCCCATAACTCACCAAATAACTATTATTTTCTATATTCAAGGTTATAAAATTGAATATTGATAATGCGCATTGTATATAGGAATCTAATTCCACTCTTCATACTATTCTTCCTAGTCTCCTGTGAAAAAGAAATTGACTTAGAGAAGATGACCGTTCGAGGCCATAATCCATGGGTCTTTCGCTCTGTTATAGACGACTTGCCAAGAGCCATCACCTTCGCCCTTGGAGATGAGCTTTGGGTCGCTTATTCAGCTCAGAACGCCTCCCTTTACAAAGCCTGGAAGGGTTCAGTAGACTTCGACGGAGCGGTTTATACATCTGCCCATGGACCCCAACCTTCCGTAGTAGGTGATGCCTATATTGTGAATGAACATGAACACCCGTGGAGGTTAAAAATTGGTGACCAAATCACCGAACTAAAGGCAAAGTATAAGGGCCATAAGATAGTGGGTGAACATGCTGAAATGAAGTATGAGTTGACCACTCCCAGCAATCAAAAAGTGACCGTCACCGAGAGACCCGAAATAGTGCTGAATGAGAATGGAAGAACTGGTTTCGAAAGAACATTTAGCGTCAGCGGACTCCCTTCTAGCGCTCAACTAGGCCTACGCAGTAATATTTCAAGCGTTCTGATTCCTTCTGACATCCAAACCAATGGAAATTTCGAAGTCATCGAAAGTAGGGAAGTGCAGTCTGGGCAGGTCACAGCCTTAGAACAAGACGGAATTCTCTGGCTCGCTCCCACCGGTCCTACAAGTTTCACAACCACCTTCTCTGCAAAACCACTCATAGCCAATAAGAATAAGAGGAAAAAAGTGATGTCCTCTTCTGCAAATGAAGGCCTAGCACTTATTTCAGCTAGTGACTGTAGGACATGTCACAACATAACCATGAAGACGGTCGGGCCATCTTACAAGTCAATAGCAGCAAGATATACTGCAACTGAGGACAACATCAACTACCTAAAAGGCAAGATCAAGTCAGGAGGAAATGGCGTGTGGGGTGAAGCTGTTATGACTGCCCACCCTAATATCGCAGATGAAGATCTCGGAAAAATGGTAGACTATATCCTAGCCCTCGTCCCTGAATCTGAGAAAGCTGGAGGTGGGAGTAGTGGAGCAATTAGTGCTGCAGATTTCAAGGATACCGCTGCAGTGGATGAAAATAATCTGATCCTAGGGTCGCTAGTGAAGGTATATAATGCCCCATCCGGCATGCCCCTACTCCCCGACTACCGAACACTTACTCGACCGATCATGGGCGGCGTAATGCCCAACTTCGACAACATCAATGATGGTAAATTCGTAGACTTGCGCGATAACTTCATCTTAGTGGCGGAAGGCTTCTTAGATATTGAAAAGGACATGGAGGCCACCTTTAG
>CAZMYK010000820.1:0-2216 GCA_964570435.1 uncultured Saprospiraceae bacterium
TCGGCAGAAAAGAAATGCGGGAACTTCCTGATCTAAGATGTATCATCGTATCTGCCACTGGTTTCAATATCATCGATGTTGAAGCAGCAAGAGATCTAAATATTACGGTTTGCAATGCACCAAGTTACAGCAATGAATCTGTAGCTCAACACGTTTTTGCATTGATTTTCGCTATTTACAATATGGTAGAGCAGTACGCAACCGAGGTGAGAAGCAATCGCTGGGCAGAAGCTGGTGATTGGTCCTATAGCAATGAGCCTGTCCAGAATGTTTTCGGTAAGACCATTGGAATTGTCGGTTTCGGACAAATAGGTCAGCGCCTTTCTTTGATTGCACAAGCCTTTGGTATGAAGGTGATTGCACATCATAAGCACCCCGCGCGGGATGCAAGGCCAGGAGTCGAATTTGTTAGCTTAAAAGACTTGCTTTCTAGGTCTGATGTTGTCTCCTTGCATGTTCCCTTAAATGATTCTACGTTTCAACTCATCAACGAAGAAAGTTTACAGTGTATGCGTAACGATGCAATTTTAATTAATACAGGAAGGGGCCCCCTAGTAGATGAGATTGCTCTAGCAAAAGCTCTTGAAAAGATGGAAATCCGGGCAGCCGGATTAGATGTTTTGTGTGAGGAACCGCCACCTTCGGATCATCCCTTGTACAGGTTCGAAAATTGTTTGATTACTCCCCACTTAGCTTGGGCAGGAGTAGCTGCTCGAAAGAAACTCATGAACATCCTTGTTGCAAACTTGCAGGCTTATCAAGAGGGCAAGGCCATCAATGTCGTATCTTAAGAAATCGAAGAGCTTCTTTGTGACCGCTAACTTTTAATACAAAGACCCCGGGAAGAAGTCTATTCAAGTCAATCGTGCCATTAGTACTCAGACTACCTTCTTGTACAAGTCGCCCTTGCATATCCCAAATCGTGTAAGGCAGTTCTTTTTTAACTCCTGATAAACGTAGCATTTCAAAGGCAGGATTTTCGACTATCGTTAATGCCTCTGTGGCGATTGGATCCACCGATGAAGGAGCGTCAGATTCAAGAAGGTCTCTTCTGAATGCTCCGCTGCCATGCGTCGCCGCGAAAAGCTTTCTTGTCTCAGCATTGATTTTTAAGTCCATCACCAAGACAGCATCCAATAGGCCTTCGTTGTAAGACTGCCAAGAAGTCCCTTCATCAAGAGAATAGAAGATTCCGTAGTCATTTCCAACATACAAAATGCTGTCATTAAGTGGGTCTACAACGATGGCTGAGGTGGGTATCGATGGAAGGTTGCCTGTGATGTTCTTCCAATCTGACCCAGTATTTTTAGTCATAAAGACGTGAGTGCCTCCAAATCCACCAAATGTTATATAGGCCTTTTCAGGGTTGTTTGGATTGACATGAATGTCATTGATGTAGCCATCAGGAAGGTCTCCAGTGATTTCAGTATAGGTATTGCCACCATTTGTGGTAGAGAATATCTTGGACCGTTCAAGATTAGGGGCAGTGGACACGTACAAAGTATTTTCATCTGTAGGACTGACGTCCATAGAAAACAAAAAGTCAGCACCTAGAGCTTTCTGAATCGTCCATGTTCCTCCTCCATTTTCTGATTTAATCACTCGGTCCCGTCCTGCATATATAGTGGTTGGTGAAGAAGGTGATAAAACATAGGGTGCGATAAATCCTGTAGGTAGCTCATCACCTGGTACAAAGAGGGATTGATAAGACACTCCATCTACCGCCTTCCTTATTCCCAGCCTTTGGAATGAACCGTAGCGCTCTAAAGGATCCTCGGAATTAATAGCAGACCAAGAACCATCTCCACCAATTACTCGATTCCAAGCTAGGCTTCCTGTATATTCAACAGTGCTGTTGTCTTGCAAGCCACCCATAGCTAGGGTCACATTATCACTTTCAAAGACAGAAAAACCATTGTAAAATTGTGTGGTTTGTAGACCACCATTTCTGCTTTCCCAGTTGATACCTCCATCTTCAGAAGCATATATTCCGCCGTCGTTGGCCACATAAACAATGTTCCCATCATCTTTTTGGTAGATCACATCGTGGTGGTCTGAATGTGTAAAGTTAGGTGGGCCATCTGCTTGACCTATTTCAGGTGTGCCAAAGGCCACTCCACCTACTGTAACTTGCTGGACATCTACTGCGGCATTTTGAGAATTGTAGATCTCGATTCCAATCATCGTTAATTGTTCTGAATCATCTGGGTTTACTG
>CAZMYK010000821.1:0-2214 GCA_964570435.1 uncultured Saprospiraceae bacterium
CTTCTGTCTTGTGATTTAGCACTACTTCCTTTAAAACTCCATTTCCATTCAGCTCCTTAGCCTCAGTATCGGTAAGCAATTTCACTCGACCTTCACCAGCAAGGGCTGCCACTTTTTCTGCTGAGTCTATGGCTCCTCGAAAGCGGCTGCGCCTGTGTACTAGAGTTACTTCTTTAGCGACATCTGCTAGGAAAATAGTCCAATCAAGAGCTGAATCACCACCACCTGCAATCACCACCTTCTTATCCCTGTAGACCTCTGGGTCTCTAATAATATAGTCGACTCCCTTGTCTTCAAAGTGTTCAAGGTTTTCCAGTGCTGGTTTCCTAGGTTCAAAACAACCTAGCCCTGCAGCAATAGTAATGGCCTTAGCTTTGATTGTGGTGCCTCTAGACGAAGTGACAAGGAAGGAGCCATCATCCAACTTCTCTAGACTTTGGGCTCTTTCGCCAAGTGTGAAGGTGGGTTCGAAGGGCTCAATTTGCTTCATCAAATTGTCAATTAGTTCTCCTGCGAGTACCGAAGGGTAACCAGGAATATCGTATATCGGCTTCTTTGGGTATATTTCAGCACATTGTCCACCAGGGATTGGCAGGGCATCAATTAGATGACATCTCATCTTCAGAAGTCCAGCTTCGAATACTGTAAAAAGACCTACGGGACCTGCTCCAATAATTAGCAAGTCAGTCTCTACACTATTTTGACTCATTTATTTCTTTTTTGTTTGTAAAGTAATGTGTGTGCAAGCCACACTCTGTTTTTTCTGAATCAGCCCATCTTCCATCTCGACCTTCACCTTTTATGGTGCAGTGCGTGCAACCTACAGAACCATAACCGAAATCGGCTAGTGGATGTTTAGGTAGACCGTGATAATTCATCTCATACAAGAACTGACCTTCATCAAGATCGACAAGTGGATGGAACTTATATAGATCACCATGCGGGGCAAAAATACCTAAATCTGAGCGGAAGTCCGTTTGAAATCCCAAAACTCCTGAAACCCATATTTTTTTTCCATGCTTCACCTTATCAAGAGGTGCAATCTTGTTGATGGCGCAACACATCTTAGGATGATCCTTCCACCATTCCTCATCTAAGGTTAAAGCATGTTCTTGGGCAAGCGGCTGTAATTCGACTATCTCTAATCCATATCTTTCTGCAAGCTCATTTTTGTACTTAACAGTTTCTGCAAAGAGGTAGCCTGTATTAATGAAGTGTACTTTTTGCTTCTTATTGACCTCAGATAGTAGGTGAAGTAGGTAGGAAGAGTTCGTTCCGAACGAAGAGGTGAAGAGTACTTCATCTTGACTAAAGAAGTCGTAGAGCTTGGCTAGTCTTTCCTTAGGACTAAGTTTTTCGAATATTCCATTGTACTTGTCAGTTGAAAAGTCTTCAAAATGTGGGACTTCTGCACTTTTTTCTTTTCTTGAATTCATCGACTCTTATCCTTCTTTTATTTCAATCATACTTTTCGTTAGGTCATTTAGAATTCTGACCTTTTCTTCAAAATTTCTTTTCAACTTGCTTCTAAATGCATGTAGATTCTGAAGCAAGAGATTGGTGTCTTCAGGGAAAATATCTTCAAATACTTGGCGTAGTCGCTTGGCAAGGGTGGGAGACTTGCCGTTGGTTGAAATGGCAATTTTTAGGTTGCCCTTAGTAACAATTGAGCCTAGGTAGAAGTCACACAAATCTGGAGTATCAGCAACATTGATTAGTTTACCTTTTGCCTTTGCCTGCTTCCACACATTCATGTTGAGTTCTGGTATGTTGGTTGCTGCAATGACCAGGTCATAACCATCGATATCACTCTTGTCAAAGGGCTTTTGTTCTATTTTGAAACTTGTCTCATAGTAACCTTCCATCATGGCCCAAATCTGGTTGTTGATTTCAGGTGCCACAATCTTCACATGCGTGATGGGACTGCTTTTTAACATGAAAAACAACTTTTCGTATCCTACTTCTCCTGCTCCAACGACTAGGACCTTTAACCTATCCAGCCTGAAAAACACCGGAAACAACTGATTTGTCTGCTGCATTTTGTATTGTTTTAGAATGTTGTAAATATGCATTTACTACCTCCCCGATATAAATAATCGCGGGAGTAGTAATGCCTTGCTTGCTAACTTCCTCTTGAATCTCATTTATTGTTCCGTAGACAGCTTTCTGGTGTTCTAGAGTGCCGTCCTGGATTACTGCAATCCCGAGACTTCC
>CAZMYK010000822.1:0-2211 GCA_964570435.1 uncultured Saprospiraceae bacterium
CTAGTATCTTCCACTCTCTTACTACTTTGAAGCTTGGAGAGCTCTGAGCACATTCCATACCAGGTGATTCGCAAATTCCTACTCTGATATCAGCGAAGGCTGCTTGTATGGTTCCACACTCTACGCCACCAACTCTGCCAGTTCCGGGCAATACCGTGTCATCTTCAAGAACCTTATCGTCTGGAGCTGGATTGCCGTTTTCTAACATAGGCCATTCAGTCCCCGCTCCATCGCAACTGAGCGCAAAAACTCTTTCCACTTCACCGTAAGGGAAGGTCCTAACTGGGCAGTCAGGATCTCCTGCCAACTCCATGTCACAATCATAGTCATCTGGAAGATCGATATCCATAATATCTTGAGGCTCAAGATATATTTGCTGTTCACAAGAACTAATTCTATTAGTAGCATCAGTTGCGGTAAAGGTTCTAAAAATAGTATCACCATCACATGCACCGTCTACCTCTGCATCTCTAAACTGTAGGTTGTACGGTGAACATTCTATTACCTCAAGACCCCACAAAATTGCATTTTCTGGCCCATCATAGCTTAATCCTAGAGTTCCGGCATTTATTACCATATCATCTTGAGCCATGCTCGCTTCTTCTATTAACATCGCCACATTCACAGGGCCGCTATCTTCTGCACATGATATCGTCACATCGATTGGACAGGTCAAGAAAGGAGCTGTTTTATCTTCTACTGTCACATTTCCCCAACATTCATTGCCATTAATAGTGTTAACGACCTTGTATTCGTAAGTTCCAGCAACAAAGATTGAGTCGTTGTCTAGACCTGTGATTTGAACCTCCAAGTCGGGGCATTCAGTTGGAGATGTAACAGCGTTAAGCGCCATATCGACTGATATTACTGCTGCGCATCCTGAAGTATCAATGGAAGTATTTAGATTTCCGATACAAGATAAAACGTCACACTGGGCATGCGAACTCGAATAGGAAAAAAGTGAGAGACACAAGGTCAATAAACTTAGGCAAGAAGCCTTCATTGTAAACTTTCTGTTCATGAGATTGAGTTGGTTAAAACAATTAATTTAAACACTCAAAATTAATACAATTTTTAATTAATCAAATATCTAAGTGCCTTGGAAGACAATCATTAACATATTCAAAACTTGAAATCTATTACACTCATTTACTTTTCATATCCTTACACATTACAAGAAAAACCTATATGAATAAAAAAAATTTATAAATAATTTATTTTAACATTCTTATCAACCCTTCTTGTACAACTGAGGCCACCAATTCACCCCCTTGATTGAAGATATTTCCTCGAGTAAAACCCCTTGAATTAGAGGCACTTGGACTGTCAAGGGCATAAAGGTGCCATTTTGAGATGTCAAATCGTCTATGAATCCACATTGCATGATCTAAACTTGCCAGGAAATTCTTTCCCGAATTCAAAGTTTCTCTATGAGGAAGTGTGGCTGTAGTCAGCAGGTTATAATCACTTGCATAAGCTAGAACTTCATGGTGGAATCTCAAGCCCGCTTTGACCTCGCCCTTGGCCCTGAACCAAATATGCTGAAAGGGCTTTCCGTCCTGCTGTAGCAATCGACCAAAATCTTCTACCGGACGGAATTCAATAGGTCTCTTATAGTTGTGCTTTTCATACATTTTGGGAAACTTCTTTCTAATTCCCTCAATGATCTCCATATCAGAAAGTAGTGTTTCAGGAGACGGCACATCAGGCATCTCAATTTGGTGATTAATACCCTCTTGTTCCAACTGAAATGAAGCCGCCGTGATAAAGATGGGCCTCCCCTTTTGAATTGCCCTTACCCTCCTCGTTGTGAAACTTCCGCCATCACGCACAACATCCACCTCATACACGATAGGCATATTGATATCGCCAGCAAGGATAAAGTAGGCATGCATGGAATGTAGGTATCTATTTTCAGGTACTGTGCGATAAGCCGCATGAATCGATTGGGACAGTACTTGCCCTCCAAAAACTCGCTTCCAAGGAGACATGAAATTCTGCCCCCGAAAGATATTAAGTTCAATCTGTTCTAAATTTAAAAGCTCTTCAAGTTCCTTGGCATTTTCCATTCTCTAAGATTTCGTTGCACAATATTAGAGAATTCTAAAAAATATCTAAGATTAAAGCATAATTTTAGATAAAACTATATATTTGCATCGCTTTAGCAAAAAGCCCTACTGGTGAGGTGGGTGAGTGGCTGAAACCACCGGT
>CAZMYK010000823.1:0-2210 GCA_964570435.1 uncultured Saprospiraceae bacterium
CAACTATTCTAACCTTTTATCAGGCTGTAGAAGTTGGAGGCACAACGGTTAATCCAGGAAATTATACACTATCTGTGGTACCCAATGCGGATTCTTGGACTTTTAATATCAGTAGTGAGTCAGGATTGTGGGGCAGTGCGAATAGAGATAAGTCTCTTACAGTCGCAAGTGCCACTGTTAAGACCATTCCAGTAGAAGAAGCACGGGAAGCTCTTTCCATGGCATTCCAGGAGGTGGATGAAAGAACTGCTAATCTAGTTGTGGAATGGGAAAATACCAGAGCAGTATTGCCAATCGCCTTTAATCCTGTACTACTGCAGAATACAGATCCAAGCCCTATGGACATGGTTCACTATCCAAGGTCTAGTGCATTCAATAATTATGCTGAATCAGAAGACAAAAAGTTGGACCCAGTTATTCAGGTGACCTACAGCAGGCCACAAAAGAAAGGGAGAGAAATTTTTGGTCAATTGCTAAAAGACGGAGATGTATGGCGGATAGGCGCAAATGAAGCAACAGAAGTTGCATTTTACAAAAATGTGAAGGTCGGTGACCAAGAAATTGGAAGGGGAAGGTATTCTATGTTTGCAAAACTTAACGGTGATACATGGGATATAATATTTAGCAGGGATTACCCAATTTGGGGAGCGGCAAATAGGAATGAAGATAAAGATGTTGCTACAGTGAGCATTCCCGTTACTAAGGAGGATGAAGTAGTGGAAGCCTTATCGATCATTTTTGAAAAGCAGAGCGAAAGTAGCACTCATATGATCATTGGTTGGGACCAAACAAGGGCAGCTATTCCAGTTTCTTGGGAGGAGTAAGGAAGTAGCCAAGATCAGAAAGAATATGGATAAGCCCTAATACTAAAAAGTATTAGGGCTTATTTAATTTACGAATGCTAGGGTAAGTGCCTGGATTATTTATTTTTGCATAAAATTACTTGACAATATGAGCGAAAAATCACTTTCGATGAAGTCAGCTGACAACATTCGAATTTTATCGGCTGCAATGGTTGAAAAAGCATCATCTGGGCACCCAGGTGGTCCGATGGGCGGGGCAGATTTCATGCACGTCCTTTACAGTGAGTTTCTGAACTTTGATCCAGACGACATGGCTTGGTTTGCAAGAGACCGATTCTACTTGGATGCGGGACACATGTCTGCCATGTTATACTCTACCTTGGCCCTATTCGATAAGTATTCGATGGAAGACCTTGAGGATTTCCGGCAATGGAAGAGTGTGACTCCTGGTCACCCAGAAATTGACTTCGCACGAGGAATCGAAAACACCTCTGGTCCCCTTGGGCTAGGACATGCCTTTGGAATAGGATCGGCTATTGCAGAACGTTTTCTAGCTGAGAGATTTGGAGAAGTTGTGGAACACAAGACCTACATCTATATTTCTGATGGAGGAGTCCAGGAAGAAATTTCACAGGGAGGAGGTAGAATTGCGGGACACCTAGGATTGGGGAACATTACCATGTTCTACGATGCGAATGATATCCAATTGTCTACTGTGGTGGACGATGTGACGAAGGAAGATACGGCAATGAAGTATGAGGCATGGGGATGGCATGTGGTCACTATTGACGGAAATGATCACGAAGAGATCAGAAAGGCTCTAAATGAATGTCATGCCGAGACAGATAAACCAAGTCTCATCATAGGTAAGACTGTGATGGGGAAGGGAGTGCGGAAAGAAGATGGTGGTCTCTATGAGGGAGAAGTGGAACTACATGGTAAGCCCTTAGGGAAGTCAAGTGCTTCCTTTGAAGAAACCATAAAGGGTTTAGGTGGCTCACCTGAAGCTCCATTTCACATTTTCGAAGACGTGGCTGCTCAATATCAAGAGGTCTTAGCAAACAAGAGAGCTGCTGCTCAGCAACGTAAGGCTAAGTATCAATCTTGGGTTACTGATCATGGAGATCTTTCTGCAAAGCTCGATGGATTTCTAAGTAGGGAATTACCGAATATTGATTGGAAGGGGATTGAACAAAAAGAGAATGTTGCAACAAGAAATGCCTCTTCAACTGTCCTATCGCACTTTGCGGATAAGGTTGAGAATATGATTGTAGCTTCAGCGGACTTATCCAATAGCGATAAGACCGATGGCTTCCTAAAGAAAACTACTGCCTTCAAGAAGGGCGACTTTTCTGGCGCCTTTCTGCAAGCTGGAGTGGCAGAGTTGACAATGGCTGCACTAGCAAC
>CAZMYK010000824.1:0-2200 GCA_964570435.1 uncultured Saprospiraceae bacterium
CTGCTTTAGTGGATAAATACCAAGCGCTTGCTTTCCTCATAATTACCAGCTCGTACTTGATAGTAGTAGACCCCAGACTTAGGCAGGTCCTGTTTTCGGATAAGCAATTGATGTCTTCCCCTAGAATACTCGCCTTGTTGGCTAATAATCTTTCTGCCGCTCAAGTCAAATACTGTAAATTCAACTTCTTCATCGGAAGGAAGCACAAAGTCTATCCTAGTCAGATCCAAGAAAGGATTGGGTTTGTTTTGTTTCAGGACAAAGGCAGCAGGGTCTGATTCTTGCGACCTATGCTCATCGCTAAACCGAAGATCTAGGAATCTCACTTCTCCACTCTTTAAGTAGATTTCCGGAAGGATTGCTCCCTTGTTCAGTTTTATTCCATCACTAAGTTGTCCCTCACCTAGCGCTTGAAATTTGATATTTTGAAAACATTGACCTAAATCCAAGCCTAAGCCAGCTATCTTGTCATAGCTGATATAGATCCTTCCTTCCACCTCGTCAAGTTGCCAATGCTTCTCCCTAAGTTCGATCCCACACTTGCCCATGGACATAAATCTTAACTTATCAGGATCATAGTCCAGCGACATTTGAAAGCCTTCAATATCAGCACCTTCCTCGACTCTTATTGTAACATCCACGTGCTCGCCAGTCTTGAAGTCGTAGTCATCGATTTCCAATGGATATGAACTTGACCTATGACTTAGATTTCCTTTTTGAGACCCCTGATAGGAGTTGTTTACATCTCCTATCTTAACAGCAATCAGGTCCGCATCATTGATGTCGCTATTCGGAATATCAAAATCGACGGTTTCTTGAAAGCCCCACGGTTTGCTAGGGTCCGGAAATTCATAGGAGGCATCAACGAATCGCCAACTGCTGTTCTTTGGGAAGGTCTTATTAAGTCCTAGTATAAGTTTCCTAATCTGGATCAAATCCAATCCTGAAATCGAACCTGAATTACTCACATCAGCAGCTATCAATTTGTAAGGATCATCTAAGTACTGGAGACCAAGAATGTGTTTTTGAATCAAAATGATGTCCAAAGTCGTAACACCCTGTCGATGTTCGTCGTCTAAACTGGCTCTAATTCTAAAACTGTTTCCTGCAGGAACGTCCTGGAAGGCATATGCACCATCATTGTCCGTAAACTCCATCATTTGGAAATCTGTGACTGCTTCAAGTCGCATCTCAACATCTTCCAATTTAAGTGCGTTTTGATAAGAAACAACCTCACCATCAACATCAATGTATCCTATCTCGCTATCTGGGCATGTATCGAAGTTGTCATTGACCCTGACCTCTACTGAGCAGAAATCTTGATTGCCTGCTTCATCAGTGACCCAAACCTTCAGCGGAATCAACTGGGACACACCTCCAGACATCATTTCGCAAGTGACCGTCAGGAAGGTATCCGAAGTGTCCTTGGAAAAAGAAACTTTCAGCGAGGAGGTATCAGTACAATTATCAAAACTTCCAATATCGTAGTCGGAGGCCCACAATTGCACCTCCCCGCCCTGAGGCATAATAGCTGTGGCAAGGCCAGAGTAGCAATAAGGAGTAGGTGGCTTGCAATCTTGAACGGTTACAAAGTACTTCTCGATTGCAACATTTCCGCATAAGTCTTCGACGGACCAATAAACTTGATAACGCCCTGGTTCCCAGATTTCTGAGATCTTATTTCCCAATCCTTCATCGTCGTAGAAACCATCCAGATCGAAATCCACCCTCCATTTATAAAATAGATCTTCAGTACAGTCATCTGTGGCATCAACCTCCAGTTCTACTAGGCCTTCGCATTCTCCATAAATACAGACTGTAGTATCTTGGTAAGCTTCGCTAAATATGGGATCAGTGTTGTTTTCGACGTAAATTACTTGGATGTAGTTCCACAAGCCGATACCAGTTTGTGGGTCATATTGACACCAATCAAGTACCTCCCATTCCCTGTGAATAGCTAGGCAGGCTCCATCTGCAAACTGGAAGACCTTGTCTGTATATTCAGCAGCTAATTTTGCACAATTCTTATCAATGTAGGTTGGGTATCCAGTCTCAGATGTATCGATATTTACATTTGTGCATCCTTCGATGGTAATTTTTCCCGGCCAAATGATCTGGTCCTCTGTAAAAGGATCTGCATCTGCCACGGTAATTACTTGCACATCTTGGTCTGTCATTCCGTTGTTATCTGTAGCAATAA
>CAZMYK010000825.1:0-2199 GCA_964570435.1 uncultured Saprospiraceae bacterium
GTACAAGCTCAGCAGTCTTGACATAAGCTTTGCCAATGCGATATTCGAATCTGTTTCAGGACTCACGACCACTGGGGCCACCATTTTCTCAGATATAGAATCCTTGCCCAAGGGCTTACTCACCTGGAGGAGCCTTTCACAGTGGATCGGAGGCATGGGAATCATCGTTCTTACAGTGGCAATCTTCCCGCTACTAGGTATCGGCGGAATAGAGCTATTTGTAGCCGAAGCACCTGGCCCAACCTCAGACAAAATTCATCCTAGAATTCAAGAAACTGCAAAGCGACTTTGGTTAATCTATGTGGGACTCACTGCCTTTCTATTCCTAATACTTTTTGCCTTAGGGATGACTGGTTTCGATGCCATCAATCACGCTCTTACTACCATGGCAACTGGTGGCTTTTCAACCAAAAATAGCAGCATGGCCTACTTCGGTCCATCCATCCAATATGTCGTGATTTTCTTTATGTTTCTGGCTGGCACCAATTATACAGTGATCTACTATGGCTTGCGTGGGAAATTTAAAAATGTGTGGGGCAGTGAGGAGTTCAGAGTCTACCTATATTTCATTTTGATCCTTGTGACAATTGTAGGCCTTATCATACATTTCAACTACGGTATTCCGTTAGAAAAAGCTTTCAGAGATGCTGCCTTCCAGATTGTTTCCTTGATTACTACCACTGGCTATATTACTGCAGATTATACCCAATGGGGGGTGGGAATTACTGCTGTGATCTTCGTCCTGCTTTTCATAGGAGCCAATGCTGGTTCAACGAGTGGAGGTATTAAAATCATAAGGCACATGGTATTGTTCAAGAATTCCCTTCTTGAATTCAAGCGCCTATTACACCCTCGAGCAATGATTAGAATCAAGATTAACAGGAAATTGGTGAGCGGAAAAATCATTACACACGTCCTTGTTTTTTTACTCTTATATCTCCTCCTCTTTCTTTTTGGGACGATTACACTTTGCGGGCTGGGCATAGACTTCGAAACAGCTCTCGGAGCCAGTGCGACCTCACTAGGTAATGTGGGCCCTGGCATAGGTAGAGTTGGCCCCTTGGATAATTTTGGATGGTTTCCTCCTTCTGTTAAGTACGTACTGTCATTCCTGATGCTACTGGGAAGACTTGAGTTGTTTACCATCCTCATCCTATTTACACCGTATTTTTGGAAAAAAACTTAATCCTACGTGACCTTTCACTGAGTCTAATCGTTAAGAATGCAGAAACTGGTCGAAAATATGTATGATTCAATCTTCGATTGTTTAATTTCGGCTCCAATTTTATTTTAAAATAAATCAAATCTGAAAATGAAAGTATTAACTACCTTATTAGCCTTCCTGCTAATATGCTTTTTCACAACGACTACTACTATTGCACAAGAAATGGCCCTCCCAGAAGGAGTTACAGCCGGACCTTCGGTAGAAGGGATAAGCGAGTACTCGCTTGACAATGGACTCAAGTTCCTCCTTTTTCCTGACCAATCAAAGCCAACAATTACAGTTAATGTGACCTACATGGTAGGTTCGCGCCACGAAGCCTATGGAGAAACTGGGATGGCCCACCTGCTTGAACACCTCGTTTTCAAGGGAACACCTGATCATAAGGATATTCCAGCAGAGTTGACTGAACATGGTGCACGTCCAAATGGAACAACTTGGTACGATAGAACCAACTACTTCGAAACTTTCAGCGCCACTGATGAAAATCTAAATTGGGCACTTGATATGGAGTCTGATAGAATGGTGAATTCATTCATAGCCGCAGAAGACTTAGAAAGTGAAATGACTGTAGTTAGAAATGAGTTTGAAGCAGGTGAAAATTCTCCTTCAGGCGTACTTCTTAAGAGAGTCTTAGGAGCTACCTTCCAATGGCACAACTACGGCAAGTCAACGATTGGAGCAAGGGCTGACATTGAAAATGTTCCTATCGGAAGACTTCAAGACTTCTACAGGAAGTACTACCAGCCGGATAATGCCATCTTGCTAGTTGCTGGAAAATTCGATGTAGCAGAAACCATAAAGTTGGTCAAGAAATACTTTGGTGATATTCCTAAGCCAGAAAGAAGCTTATACCCGACCTATACTAAAGAACCAACCCAGGATGGTGAAAGAACAGTCGTTCTGAAAAGAGTAGGTGATGTGCAAGCAGTTTCGGTTGCCTATCACACACCGCCGGGGCCTCACTCAGACTATGC
>CAZMYK010000826.1:0-2196 GCA_964570435.1 uncultured Saprospiraceae bacterium
CGGATCCTGCGAATTGGCAAGCTAGTAGCACAATGACTGACCGAGCGTTTGGGGACGGGAACTTCATATTTGCAAATCCAGGTGCCTTCAATGTATGTAGCTTTTCGATTGCTGAGGTGAATGAAGTAGATGAGAATGGAGTAATTTTGAAAGATGGCGATATCGTTGGAGTTGAGGGTATCGTCTACGGTGTTAATCTTAGACCTGGAGGACTTCAGTTCGTTGTTATAGATGCAGATAATGAAGGAATTGCAGTTTTTAGTGCTAGTGAAAACTTTGGCTACGAGGTGAATGAAGGAGATGAAGTACGAATAAGTGGAGAGGCTAGCCAATTCAATGGTTTAGCACAAATCAGACTTAGTGAGATAGAACTCTTAAGTAGTGGGAATGCGCTGATTGATCCCGAAGTTGTTACGATGCTTGGTGAAGAAACCGAGTCTAGTTTAGTAAAGTTAGAAAATGTGCAGCTGATCGACCCAAGTGATTGGTCAGGCTCCGGATCAGGCTTCAATGTTGGTGTTAGTAACGGCACAGATACTTTCGAGCTGAGAATTGATGCTGATGTAAGTGACCTATATAATAGCGCATATCCTACTGGAGAATTTTCTGTTGTAGGCTTAGGAGGGCAGTTTGATAATAGTGATCCGTATTTATCGGGTTATCAATTACTGCCTAGGTACATTGCAGATATTGATCCTTTTGCCCCATTTGTTGAAGACTATCCTTTCTCTACCATTGCCGACGCTAGTGCAGTTGATGAAAGTGGGGTTGCACTGAAGCTAGATGAGCAAGTCGAAATTATTGGTATAACCCATGGAACAAACTTCAGACCTAATGGACTACAATTTACCTTGATTGATGGAGACAATGATGGTATGGGATTGTTTGCTGGTAGCAATGACTTTGGCTATGAGTATGCTGAAGGTGACATGCTAAGCATTAAAGGTAGTATTAGTCAGTTCAATGGCTTGACTCAAATCAATCCTGATTCAGTTACCCTTATCAGTTCAGGAAATGACCTACAAGACCCGACAGTTGTTACAGATCTCGACGAAGAGACTGAATCGCAATACATCGTATTTGAGACGGCAACGATTTTAGATCCTTCTCAATGGAGTGGTGATGGGAGTAGTTTCAATGTAGATGTTCAAACTTCATCAGGCGCTACTGTTGCAATGAGAATTGATTCAGATACAGAGCTGTCTTCTCTTGCATTGCCTGGAGAACTTGTCAAAATAACTGGAATTGGCGGACAGTTCGATAATGATGAGCCCTTCCTTGAAGGTTATCAAATATTGCCTAGCTTCGTAGGTGATGTGGTAGCAGTTAGTAGCGTTGAAGATGATCTCTTAAGTCCTGGTCTGCTGACACTTTATCCAAACCCTGTCAATTCTGAACTTGTTCTAAGAACGGACTTGGAGATTTTGGAAATCGAGATTTTTGATATCACAGGAAGGAAAATGCTTAATCAAAGATTCGCAAGTAAGCAAGTCTCTGTTGCTCATTTGACTCCAGGGACCTACTACATGAGAGTTGTATCAGTAGATGGCAGCATTATCAAAGAATTTGTAAAAAAATAGATATAATATGGGGTGGGTTAGTCCCGCCCCTTATTCTAAAGTGACTGCGAAATTGTCTTTTGTACGAATATCAACCGCAATGGTTTCCTTTACTGTGGTCGCGAGCTCTAATCCCAAGAAGTCAACTTTAACTGGAAAGTGCTTATGTTTTCTATTTACTAAGACGGCAACTTCAACTTTTTTGGGAAGAATATCTAATAGAGGCTTAAAGGCGTAGAATAAGGTACGACCAGTGTTGGCTACGTCATCTACAAGAATGACAACCTTTGATCTAAGTTCTGCAGATCCTCCTTCCACCAGCGCTTCTTCTTTGTGAGGTGCCTTAGGATTAAGTTTAATTCGCCTAAGGACAAGTTTTCCAGGGTAGATCTTATCCATTTCAAGTTTCAGCAATTCGCCAAATGAATATCCTGTGTTATTCATTCCTAGGAGCACGATTTCCTTTTCGTCATAGTTATGCTCAAGTATTTCTATTGCTAGTCGCCTAATCTTTTGTCTTATTTGCTCATCATTAAGGACCTTCATATCTTCTTCTTATTCATCACAAGGTAAGGGTTAATGGCTAAATGTAGGTATTGCCAGTCCCAATATTTAGAGACATGACCTGGCTGCCTAG
>CAZMYK010000827.1:0-2195 GCA_964570435.1 uncultured Saprospiraceae bacterium
AGTAGATATAGAGTTGCTGAATCAGAAAATTCACCAGGCCAGTGCCTTTGTTGACGACATCAGAAACGAAGCATCGAAGGTCATTGTTGGCCAAACCTACATGATCGACCGATTGTTAATTGGCCTCCTCGCAAATGGACATGTCTTACTAGAAGGACTTCCCGGCCTAGCGAAAACACTTTCGATTAAGACCTTGGCCTCAGCAATCCAGGCCAGCTTCTCCAGGATACAATTTACCCCAGACCTCCTGCCATCAGACATTATTGGGACCATGATCTACAATCCCGCCAAGAGCGAATTCACTGTGAGGCAGGGTCCGATATTCGCCAATTTTATCCTGGCAGATGAAATCAATAGGGCCCCTGCCAAGGTTCAATCAGCCTTGCTGGAATCTATGCAAGAAAGGCAAGTGACCATCGGAAGGGATACCTTTAACCTAGAAGAGCCCTTCCTTGTGCTAGCAACACAGAACCCGATTGATCAAGAAGGAACCTACCCCCTACCAGAAGCCCAAGTGGATCGGTTTATGCTCAAGGTAAAGGTCGGATATCCTGACAAGGCAGAAGAAAAATCTATTATTCGAAAGGTAATCAACGGAGAGACAACGCAGAAAATTAATGCCGTGATCGAACCCAAGAAAATCCTAGAAGCCAGAAAACTAGTGAAGCAAGTTTACATGGATGAAAAGATTGAAAACTACATCCTTGACATTGTTTTTGCCACAAGAAATCCAAAGGAGCACGGACTTGCCGACCTGGATGGCCTAATCAACTATGGTGGCTCTCCAAGGGCTTCGATCAACCTAGCTGTAGCATCTAAGGCCCTCGCCTTCTTAAACAGAAGAGGCTATGTTATCCCGGAAGATGTTCGAGATATCTGCCAAGATGTAATGCGCCATAGAATTGGCCTAAGCTATGAAGCCGAAGCCGAAAACATTACCCAGGAAGATGTGATTGTCAAAGTACTAAATAGCGTAGAGGTCCCATAAGCATATGCGTGACGTCAAAGAAATATTAAAGAAGGTTAGGAAGATCGAAATTAAGACGAAGCGTCTTAGTAAGCATATTTTCTCAGGTGAATACCATTCCGCGTTCAAAGGGCGGGGAATGTCCTTCAGCGAGGTAAGGGCCTACAACTATGGTGATGACGTTCGAAATATCGATTGGAATGTGACTGCTCGAACTAATGAAGCCCATGTGAAGGTCTACGAAGAAGAACGAGAACTGACTGTTATGCTCTTAATTGATGTGAGTAAGTCTTCCTTCTTTGGGACGTCCGAGCAATATAAAAATGACTACATCACAGAACTAGCAGCTGTGATTTCATTTTCAGCTATCACAAACAATGACAAGGTGGGGGCAATCCTATTTACCGACGAAGTGGAAATGTACATTCCCCCAAAGAAGGGTCGCAAACATATCCTTCGCATCATTCGCGAACTCATCTACTTCGAACCGAAAAGTTCAGGGACTAACCTGAAAGAACCCCTGCAATATTTGAATAACATCATTAAGAAGAAGAGTATTGCCTTTGTCATCTCAGATTTCATAACGGGAGGATATATAGAGAGTCTTCGGATAGCCGCAAAGAAACATGACATCATAGGACTCCATGTCTATGATCGCTTTGAAAAAACCCTTCCAAACGTAGGTTTGATCGACCTTATAGATGCAGAGTCTGGGCAGAAAAAGGTGGTGGATACTTCCAACCGGGGATTCAGGGAAGGCTACGAGTCTAAGTTCCGGGATCGACAAGGAGAATTTCTCAAGAACTTTCAAAAACTAGGTCTAAAGACTGCCAGTATCAGTACCGATGACGACTATATAAAAGAGATGATTAAGTTATTCAAGTCTTACTAGGTAAATGTTGCAAAAGTTAAGAAACATAATCGCATTCAGCCTCCTACCCCTTTTCATTACTGGGCAAGAGGTGGTCTATATTACCTACTTACAGGACTCTGCGGCTGTAGGAGAAAGCATCGACCTCATGATTACCACTGAGGCTGATCCCAACAGTATTTCTAGCTTCGAAATCAAGGCCCTAGAGGATATCAAGTTTTTCTCGCCAACTAGCATGCAGAAAGATTCTGTGGTTTCCGAAAAGGCCGACGTGAACATTATCAATCTTGGGCTTTGGAAGGATGAAGACAAGGATGGAATTGTCACCGGAGAAGAGATGAAGTGGGAAAGCTCAGA
>CAZMYK010000828.1:0-2194 GCA_964570435.1 uncultured Saprospiraceae bacterium
GGTGGGTCACAGCCTTGGCCGCCATATCATCTGGCAGAAGCTCGAATCCTAGGGCCATCAGGTATCCCGTCTGGGTTGCTTCTCCTTTAATTCTACCCTCATCATCGAAGAACCTTTCCGCGAAGGCCTTGGAAACGCCTTCATATATGCCTTTATATTTAAGTGCTTCTTGGTCCTCGCCTAGCTCCATAGCGGCCATCATTGTCAACTTTGCAGAGTAAGCAAAGTAGGCAGTTCCCACCATATCCTTAGGTGTATCACCTCTATTGTTGCCGGTTTTCTTTGAAAATGGCTGCAACCAATCAGAGAAGGAGTTCATTTTTGAAATACTATTTTCTGATTGCAAGTCATGGCAAGCCACCCATCGTTTCATCATTTCGAAATTATCCTCTAGGACGCTGATGTCACCTGTCCTCATGTATAGTTCCCACGGAATTACAGTGGCTGCATCGCCCCATCCAGAGCTAACGTTGGTAGGATTAAGAACATTAGGAATTACAAATGGAATTTCCCCTTTTTCTCCTTGTTCCTCACGCAAACTCTGCAACCAGCTCGACCAAAAAGAGTGGACATCTGCATTGAAAATTGATGTGGGTGCAAAGACCTGTGCATCTCCAGTCCATCCCAATCTTTCATCCCTCTGTGGACAGTCCGTCGGGATGTCGAAAAAATTACCTCTCAAACCCCACACAATGTTGCTTTGGAGTTGGTTCAGTTTTTCGTGAGAAGAGGTGAATTCACCGTGCTCTTCAAAATCTGAATACTGGACGAGCCCTGATACCCAGTCCTCTTCCGCGGTAGCTAAGGAATCATATCCAGATATGGCAACATACCTAAACCCATGAAAGGTGAATTGTGGTTGCCAATTGATAAGTCCATCTTCTTTCGGAATGTAGTAGTCAGTCGAATGTGCGGATCTATAATTTTCGGTGTACATGCTACCATCTTTATTGAGCATCTCGGCGAATTGAATTTTGATGGTATCGTCTTTTACTGCTGGAAGATTCAGCAATGGTACACCTACCATATTTTGACCTAAATCGAAGATCACGGAACCGTCTTCTCTTCTATCAACTGACTTACTAGGTAGGGTGATCTTATGCTTGACGGGATAATGCCTTTTGGGACTTAAAGATATTTCAGAAACGACTTCTTGTGCAAGCACCTGACCCCAAGAAGTATCATCGAAATTGACCTCTGTCCATCCTTCCATTTCTAGATTCGCGTTGTGGATTTCGCCATCGTAGATCTCAGAAAAGGGGATGGCCCCCTTGTTACTAGCTTTCCATGATTCATCAGTCATGAATTTGCGCACTTGACCATTTCTTAGTTCAAGTTCTAGCTGTCCAATCACCTGAGGGGGCATTTTAAAATCCACCTTCTTCCAGCCTAGTCTCCCTGAATGCCATCCTGGAGCTAGCACAAAGGTGAATGAATTTCTTCCCTTCTTTACAAGTTCTGTGACGTCATAGGTCAATGTTTCTATTCTCTTACGATAGGGAGTCCAACCGGGAGGCATGACATCGTCAGTGACTGCTTCACCATTGATGGAAGCTTCAAAAACGCCCTTTGCTGTAGCGTATAGTCTTGCAGAAACTACTTCGTCTTCTAAGTCAAACTCACTCCGAAGGTATTGTACCTTGTGAAATGGGTGACCTGCCGCTGTAGTATCTATCGAGCCAGTGTCATCTAGGGTAATCCATGCTGCTTCCCAGTCAGAATTTTCCAATAATCCTAGTTCAAAAGTCTGAACTTCACTCCAGCTTGAGACCTCATCATCCTCATTCCAATACCGCATCTTCCAGTACACTACTTGCCTGGAATCCAATGTAGCTCCCTCATACTGTAGGTATGTTGATTGTGAACTAAGCTGCTTTTCAGAATCCCATAGATCTGCTTTTTTATGAAGCAATTTGGCCTCGCTAGCTACAACAATTTGGTAGGCTGACTGGACGGAAAAGTCTTCATCTACAGGCAATTTCCAAGAAAATGATGGTGTGTCATCATGGAATCCCATCGGATTTTCAAATCCCTCATTGATGGTAAGCTCCATTGCTTGCTCCAGCTTGGTATCACTAGCGCAGGAGATTAAAATCAGGCAAGCGAAGGATAGAAAGATTTTAAGATTGTAGTGCATTTTTTTAGTTCTCTTAATGTTGTGACTCAATTACGAATGGCTTGATGCCTTCCTGTA
>CAZMYK010000829.1:0-2191 GCA_964570435.1 uncultured Saprospiraceae bacterium
GGCCTCAGCTTCAGGAATGTCATCACTTTTAACCTGGATGAATACTACCCAATGACTCCAGATGAACTCCAGAGTTATGTGCTTTTCATGCAAGAACACCTATTTAAGCACATTGACATCCCAGACGAGAATGTTAACATTCCAAACGGTTTGCTGGAAAGAGAAGATGTGAATGACTACTGCGCGTCGTATGAAGCTAAGATTGAGGCAGTAGGAGGACTGGACTTACAGATTCTTGGAATTGGTAGGACTGGTCATATTGGATTTAATGAGCCAGGTTCAGGTGTGGAATCCGAAACTAGACTTGTGACCTTAGACCATATGACGATCATGGACGCTGCAAGCGATTTCTATGGTGAAGAAAATGTACCGACCAAGGCCATCACGATGGGAGTTGGTACGATAATGAAGGCGAATCGAGTAATCTTGATGGCTTGGGGTGAAGGGAAGGCTCCAATCATAAAGAAGGCCTTAGAAGGAGAAGTTTCAGACAAGATACCTGCAACCTACCTACAGGCTCATAAGAATGCTGAATTTATATTAGATGAAGGCTCAAGCGCAGAATTAACAAGAGTAAAAACGCCTTGGCTGGTCAGTTACCTAAATTGGACCAATGAGACTGAGATCAAGCGAGCTGTTTGCTGGTTAGGACAAAAACTTAAGAAACCGATCTTGAAGTTGACGAACCGAGACTACGCTGACAATGGAATGGCCGACTTAATAACAACCTATGATTCGGCCTATAATATTAACATCAAGATCTTTAATGCTCTACAAAATACCATTACGGGTTGGCCAGGAGGGAAGCCAAATGCAGATGACAGCAGGAGGCCAGAAAGAAGAGAACCAGCGCGAAAGCGCGTGATCTTATTCAGTCCGCACCCAGATGATGATGTCATTTCGATGGGGGGTACATTTTCAAGATTGGCAGAGCAGGGACATGATGTTCATGTGGCCTACCAGACTTCAGGAAATATTGCGGTCTTCGATGATGACGTGGTAAGGTTTGCGGACTTTGTGAATGACTTTCATACCTTCTTTGATATGCCACAGCAAGAAGTACAGGCCCTCTTCGATGGAGTTAGAGAGGATATTGAAAATAAACGGCCCGGGATTCCCGACTCAGAGAGAGTGAAAAAGATCAAGGGGCTTATTAGAAGAGGTGAGGCTAAGGCAGGTGCTAGGTATGTCGGAATTCCAGATGAAAATATGCACTTCCTAGATATGCCCTTCTACGAAACTGGAAAGGTAAAGAAGAAGGACCTATCAAAGGAGGATATTGAAATTATTAAGGGACTATTTAGGAAGGTACAACCACATCAAGTTTTTGCAGCTGGAGATCTATCGGATCCGCATGGAACACACAGGACATGTTTGAATGCCATCCTTCAAGCCGTCGATGAGTGCAAGGAAGAAGCATGTCTGAGCGACATGTATCTCTGGTTATATCGTGGTGCGTGGCAAGAGTGGGAGGTGAACGATATAGATATGGCAGTTCCCCTAAGCCCAGATGAGCTGCTGACTAAGAGGCGGGCAATATTTAAGCACCAATCCCAAAAGGACAGGGCAATGTTTCCAGGTAACGATGCAAGAGAATTCTGGCAGCGTTCGGAAGATCGAAATAAAAATACCGCAAGGATATATGATGAATTAGGTCTGCCTGAGTATGAAGCGATTGAGGCCTTTAAGCGATACTACTACTAATGAATCTTAGCCCTGGTCGGTCGGTTTTCATGTGAAAAGAAGTAACCTACACTGACTGCAAGTCTTGGATAAAAGGGCAATGGATAGGATAGGTGCTTCGTAACTGATTGCTGTTCAATGGGAAGGTTAGGATTGTCAATCCTGCCATCTATATAGTTATAGCTTAGAACTTCTATTGGCACCTTGATGTTCGCTAGAAATTTGTGGTTAATGTGATAGCTGAACTGTGGAACTAAGTTGACAGACAACTCATAAGTAAGGAATTGACTGGGAAATGCCTTGAAATGACGACTAGAATAGTTGTTTGATGTGATTCTAGGCTCTGCCGAACCCGAGAGACCAAACAACAGACTAGGGTGTTTGGGGACCTTCCATAGCCTTCCGGCTTCTAGAGAAAGGTGAACTATTCCTCTATCAATTTCATAAGAATAATCTTCACGTTCCTCATATGGAACATTGATCTTACGAGAATTGGTTTTTTGATAGG
>CAZMYK010000830.1:0-2187 GCA_964570435.1 uncultured Saprospiraceae bacterium
GGCCATCACCTGGAAGACAAGCAGATGGTAGGATAGATGGATCAACTGCTACGGAATTAGGCACTACCATAGAAGATGGAATACAACTAACAAGGTCATCTTCAAGGTCTACATTGGACAGAATAAAATCTGACGAGGCATCATTGCAAGTGATAACTTCAAAATCTACAATATAGAAGTTTGCATCTAGTGGATCTTCCATTACATTTAATACATTCTTTGTAATGGTCATTGTCGGGGCCGTGATACAAATGCTTATGTTTTCAGGACTACAATCATCTCCTGAAGCTGCTCCACAGGTATTTGTTATTGAAGCATTACAATCTCCATTTTCATCATCTGGCTGTCCTTGCCCATCAGCGGTATATTGATCGGATAACTCTCTTGGAGGTCCATTTGGTAAAGTATTATCACATGCTACTCCATCACCAACATAACCCATCGCTGGCATGTAGTTATCAACATGATCTTGTCCAGAATTACTACAATTCATAAATCCCATGGACGTAGGAGTCCAAAATGTATGAATGAATATAGTATCACAAATTTCTTCAAAGGCTGAACAACCACTTTCATCAACTCCATTGGAATTGTTAGGCATATTTCCCACACCATTAACTACACTACTGACCGAGAGCAAACTTGTTCCTGGATCTGTAATCGTCTGATCAGTTGCTGTATTGCTATATATTATTGTAGTACTGATGGGTGCAAAAGTACCTGCAGGTTGGAGCATTTGGATTCCTGGATTCTCTAATCTCACACTATCTAAGGATCCAAAAGGGGCAAACATTCCGAAAACATCTGAAACAATACCTATATTAACGATATCATCAGGCAGAACGTCAAAATCTGCATCACAACCTGGACTATTTAATTCTCTGGCAGCTACATAATCACTTTCACCATGATGACATGCAACATGAGCTGTGATTAACTCAACATAGCCTTCTTTGTGTGCTATTACTTCTTCTACACCGAACGACAAGCCAAGGATTTGTTCATAGTTGTTGGTTGCAATATCAGCACAGTCGATCACATTTGTACAAGCTGCATCTGTAGATGCTGGAATTCCTTCAGTACAACCATTATTGCCATTTCCATCTTCCCCTGTACAATCAAAGGTAAGTCCTACTCCCTCACAGGCAACACAGGCCTCGGCGACGACATAGTGATTTTGGTCAGCGCTTGAAGACTCATAATCTTTGGAATAAGTTGTCCATGCTATCTCGGCACAACCCGTTCCCGATTGCGTAAAGTTTAACCCACCATCAGGCGTTATTTCAGTTTGCCCACATCTAGTGGTTCTTGGTCCCATTAGTGAACCTCCTGCTACTGCTACCCAATCCCCTGGGCAACAAATTGAAGAAGAGTTTGATCCAGGCGAGTCATCATCACCTAGAGAATTTGCTACGCCAGCAGTTTCCATTCCATTGCTAGGAGCGTATACCTGGACACTGTCGACAGGTCCATCAGTACATACTCGCATTGTCCACTTGATGATCGCATTTCCGTTTCCGTCATTTCCTGACCACCCTCCTTGGACTCTTAAATGTGAAATGGAACCTTCCTGCGAAAATCCTGACTGGACAACAAAGAAAGACAGCAATAGAAAGACTGTTGGTCTAACCCAAGACTTCAAATTGTCAATTACACAACAAACTGATAATGAACTTTTCATGTAGATAAATTACTTTATTCGTAAAATTTTGATGGCTTGCATCTATCACTACTAAGACCACATATGCAAAATCTCGGATAGAGTAAAATCTATCGCACAAGCAGACACGACACTTAGTGACAAGGCAATGAAATATTCGGTTCTATTTCTTTCTCTAGGAATAAAAATCAAAATCATTTTTGGGAAATGATAAATCGAGTCTTGGGAAACTCTACAACAAATATAAAAATATTATAATATGTAAGTAGCATTAAATGAAGCACTTTAACATATTAAAAATTCTACATATGTATTTTCAAGTGAATTCTAGATTTCGAGCGTTGGTTGTGTGGACTCTATATATTTAATTTTTTAATATATCGGATTAAGAAAAAAATACGCTAGGACAAAATCTGTCCTCAGAAAGAGATAATTGAGGCTTAGCACCTGCAACTCAATAGACCAATAGAAGAAAAAAGCAGCCCCCGACTAAAGGGCTGCTTTAATGCCATAAGGCATTTAATAAA
>CAZMYK010000831.1:0-2186 GCA_964570435.1 uncultured Saprospiraceae bacterium
TATCCCATGCCATTTTCTTGCTATCATCGCTCCTTACTTTAATGTTCTTTTCCACTGTAGATCCACATGGCTTTAGTTTCTCCTGCAGCTTCAAATCCAAGCTTCTTGTAAAAATTGATCGACCTACCATCTGCGGTAAGCAGCTGCATATGAAAATCGTGGTATTTTTCTTGCATGCGAGCCATTATCATCTGACCGATTCCTCTTCCCTGGTAGTCTGGATGTACTAGTAGGTGAGGATAGTAGACCACCAGGTGCCAGTCAGAAATCGCGTTTCCTAGACCAAGCAAATTCCCATCCATCCATGCACTAATGCAAGAATGTGAATTCATCAAAGCCTGGTACAATTCATTTGGCTTCTCAGCAGAAGACCACTTATTCGCATTGTAGAGCTCTATGACTTGATCGATGCTAAAATTTCTTGCTTCAGATATCTCAATTACCATGTTCTATATTTCTGACCTGCTAGTTTCAATGTTCCTATCGTCCAGGACAAGTCACTTCCTTCGCAATTACCATTAAAGTAGCATTTACCAAAATCCGCGAGGTCCTAATCGACGAGGAATAAGGCGTTAGAAAAGAGCAGTTGTCCCTCCTTCCAAAAGCCTCTGAATAAGGGATTGTCCACCATATAAATTACTGACCCTCTCCCCTTGGATTCCACAGCAAAATTCACACTACCGAGTAGATCCTTCTTGATCTTCGAACCAGTGAACCCAATCGACATAGCATCCTCAGGAATCAGTCCTATGTTGTATGCACTCTTCAATGGCCTAAAGTTGAGACCACTCGTTTTTAAAGTAAAGTACCGAGATCCAATCCCGTAAGCTAAGGGATGCGTTTCATCCATTTTTACCTCAAAGATAGCTCCAGGGACATTCTTCGCAATACGCCTCCTTTCTCCTCCTGCATAGGAATGAAACCTGTCATTCAAGATCTCTTTTTCTGTAAGCTCTTTGGCCTCAGATTCTTCTTCGTCGGTGGCATACTTTTGAAGCGCCCAGCCACTTTTTCCGGCAAAATTTTGAACTGCGTAACCAAGGTTGATCAACTTTCCACCAGCCCTGACCCAATCAGAAAGTTCTGATAGGTCATCATCACTAAATCTAAAAAAACCGTCAGTCAAGACAATTACATTGTAATCATCCATATCCACATTCAACAAGCGATCCGCATCCACGATGTTCAGCGGATAGTCTATAACTTGCTCGAAGTAGTGCCACACTTGACCGAACGAATTCGCATTGACCTTTTCGCCTGAGGCTACCAGTACCTTTGGTGCCTTCATCAAGCTAAGACTTCCTGATCCAAGATCTACACCCTTGTCCGAAAAGCCAGTCTGGACCAAGGTCGCATCATTGGAACTTACTCCTGCCTCATTGAGGATAGATAGTATGTCACCAGCCTTGTCTTTATTATCAGCTCGTGTTATCACTACACTATTACGCCCAAATTCATTTTCACCGATGGTAAATGGTTTTGCCGTTCTTCTCAATTTTAGACCAGCCTCATGTAAGTCTCCCACAATCCTAGCAGATGTCAGGTTATCCCACCTAAGGACGACAGCATAGAAATCTCCTGAAAGTTTTTTCCCTTCCTCTTCCGTCCTTTCGAGTGCCACTCCTGAAATACCACTTGTCGAAGCGAAGGCCTCCAATCCGTAAGCGTAGGGTAGCGACCAGGCTGTTATGTCGTAGGTCAAAGAATCTTCCAAGGTTGCATTCGGATCAAGTAAGACTTGAATCAATGTCTTCTTAGCTTGGTCAACTGAAATCAACATGTCCCCTTCTTCAATTTTGTAGGTTGCAGTCTTGCAAGATTGATATGAATAGGCACTGCCACTTCCACCACTCTGTAGCATTTGATAGTCGATGTCCTGAACATCCAGTAAGGAGGCTAGAGCTGCTAATTTTTTCTCGTTATCATTTTTAATCAAGTAGGACTTGTACTTTCCTGGTGAAGGTTTGCTGTAAAAATCCTTGAACTCTTTAATTAACTGATCAGCATTAACAGATGAAGTCTCGATGGTTGATAGCGCAGTTGTATAATGATGCTCTACCCGGTCTGATAGGGTAAGGACATCGCCATTCTCCATTTCTATGGCTCTTCCTGCTCTCGAATGCCCACCTTGTTCATAGGTCATCCCGATGGCCCCATTAAAAGTGGGGTAGGTATCTCCATAACTT
>CAZMYK010000832.1:0-2183 GCA_964570435.1 uncultured Saprospiraceae bacterium
ACACCGACCATTGCGCCAAGAAGTTACTTCCATGGATGGATGGGATGTTGGACGCCAATGAGGCCTACTTCGATCGTCATGGACATTCTCTTTTCAGTTCACACATGATAGACCTTTCAGAGGAGTCTTTAGAAGAAAACATCGAGATCTGCAAGACTTACTTGCAGCGAATGGACAAGATGGGAATGACCTTGGAAATCGAGTTGGGTGTAACTGGTGGAGAGGAAGATGGTGTTGATAACAGTGATGTGGACAGTTCTAAGTTATATACTCAGCCGGAAGAGGTTAACTATGCCTATGAGGAGCTCTTGCAAGTAAATGACAAGTTTACTGTAGCTGCTGCTTTCGGAAATGTGCACGGTGTATATAAACCAGGTAATGTAGAACTAAGGCCGGTGATACTTAAGAATACTCAGGAATTCATTCAAGCCAAGCACAATACTGGACATAATCCAATTAATTTTGTGTTTCACGGTGGCTCTGGATCTTCAAGAGAAGACATTAGGGCTGCAATTGAATATGGCGCTGTGAAGATGAATATTGACACAGACTTGCAATGGGCGACATGGGATGGCGTGCACGACTATTATAAGACCAATAATGGCTACTTGAATGCGCAAATTGGAAATCCCGATGGGGATGATATTCCTAACAAGAAGTACTACGACCCGCGGAAGTGGTTAAGGAAGGCTGAACAGAGCTTCACAAAAAGACTGATTCAAGCATTCGAAGACTTGAATTGCATCGGACGAAACAAATAAAAACAGAAAAGGCTCCCAATGGGAGCCTTTTTCCATCAATACAAATCATATTTAAACCTGAAATCTATACCCCACCTTTTTGACAGTCAGAATGTGTTGAGCTCCAATTTTTTCACGCAGCTTCGAAACATGGACGTCAATTGTTCTTTCACCCACCATCACTTCTTCTCCCCACACATGGCTATATATATCATTTCGTAAGAATACCTTATTAGGCTTCTCCATCAATAGGTGTAAAACGTCAAATTCTTTCTTTGTTAAGTAGACTTCCTTTCCGCTTATGAAGAGTTGAAAGGTATCCACATTTAGGTTGATGTTACCAAGCCGGATCGTCCTTCCTTGCTCCACGTCATTCACCAACAAGTACCTTCTGAGAAGTGCCTTGATATGAGTTAGAAAGAGTCTTGGTCGCACAGGTTTCTTGATAAAGTCATCGGCACCTGCTTCTAGGCATGCAATCTCCGTATACTCTTCTGACCGTGCAGTTAAGAAGGCAACCATCGTACTCTGTAAGTCTGGCACTTCTTTGATCTTCTTGCAAGCTTCCACACCATCCATTTCAGGCATCATAATATCGAGAACAATTATTTCTGGCTTAATCTCTTTGGCCTTTTCAATAGCAATCTTCCCATTTTTTGCATAGAAAACTTCAAAGCCCTCTTTACTCAGATTGTAACCCAACATATCCAGTATATCTTGCTCATCATCGACGAGGAGGACCTTTGACATATCTATCTTCTCTTTCAGACTGCTACTATTATTAAAAAAATCCATGTATACATGTGTGATTGTGAAGGCAAAAGAAGAGAAAAAATAGATGGCGTTCAAGGTGCCTAGATCGAATTAATGATTTGATAACCTAGAATTAATATTGGAGCAAATAGAGGAATATTATTAACCTAAAGTTAACGCAGAAGTAATGTAGGAATAACCTCTCGAGTCTACATTTGTGGCTGTTATTATGAAATACTAAAAATTGAACATGAAACTAAAATTTTACACCTTACTACTTTTATTTATTACATTTCAAGCATCTGCGCAGGTCACTGTAACGAATGCAGACATCACAGATGGCGTCTACACTTGGACTGCAGACAATGAGTATTTGTTGGATGGCTATGTTGTTCTTGACCCTGGTGGTCAGTTGACAATAGAAGCCGGAACGATTATCAAGGCCAAAAACGTACCTACTAACGGTGAGAAAGCAAGTGCTCTCATCATCAATAGGGGGGCCAAGATCTACGCTGAAGGTAGTGCTGACGAGCCTATCATTTTCACGGCTGAATTGGATGATGGCGTTTCTTTGACTCCGAATGACAAAGGACTTTGGGGAGGACTTATCATACTAGGAAATGGAATTGTAGGAATCAATGGTGGTGAAACTACCATTGAAGGTATCGCATCAACAGAGGGTCTACTTTA
>CAZMYK010000833.1:0-2178 GCA_964570435.1 uncultured Saprospiraceae bacterium
CAGACTTTGTGGCTGCTTCAGAAAAATCTATGAAGGTTGTGGTACATATCTCGGCTGAAGAAAGTGAAGTTTTGGCGCAAAAAAGGATTCAGGAGCAACGAGAAAAGAGACGCTCTCCATTCGACGACTTCTTCAGGCTAGAAGATTTCTTTGGCGGAAACATGAATTCTCCCTTCTACCAGCAAAAGGGTTCTGGTTCGGGTGTTATCATATCAGATGATGGATATATTGTAACCAATAATCACGTGGTAGGATTCGCTGATAATATAACTGTTAAGTTACATAATGGCAAGGAATACAATGCGACGAAGGTAGGAACAGACCCTAGTACAGATCTTGCAGTGATAAAAATAGATAGAACTGGATTGCCTACACTTAAACTTGCAAACTCAGACGAGTGCAGGGTTGGAGAATGGGTGCTTGCTGTTGGAAATCCATTTGACTACCTAACCTCGACTGTAACAGCGGGTATCATTAGTGCAAAGGGTAGAGACATTGACATCATCAAGGGTAAGAAATCGATAGAAGAATTTATCCAGACTGACGCAGCAATTAATCCTGGAAATTCTGGAGGAGCCTTGGTTAATGAGAAGGGTGAACTTCTGGGAATCAATACAGCTATTGCCACACCGACTGGGACCTATGCTGGATATTCATTTGCTATTCCTTCTAACTTGATGAAGTTAATTGTTGATGAAATCATCGCAAATGGAGACATAGAGAGAGCGAACCTAGGAGTTGCTGGTTACGATATTGATCCAGAATTTGCCAAAGAGAATGACATGAAGGTCAATACTGGTTTCTACGTCGCACAAGTAATTGACGCAAGTGCCGCACAATTCTCAGGGATCATTGTTGGAGATATTATAACTGAGCTAGATGGTAAGAAGATCGACAACTTCGACGACTTAGAGGAAGCCTTGAAATTTACCAAGGTAGGAGATTCCATCAAGGTAAAAGTGAACAGAGATGGAACGTACAAGACATTTAACGTCAGATTAAAGAAAGGACTGTAACAAAAGTGCCTCTTAGGGTGTTATATAAGTAAGAGAAATAAAGATAAAGTTGGTTTTTCGTTTTGTTTTGATGCGTCTGCTCTTCCCAGGAGCAGGCGTTTTTTTATGCGATTTATGGTAATTTTTCTAACTTCCCTAGATGAAGGGAAAGATTGGTGACCTGCTTAACGCTATATATCCTGACCTCTGTGTAACTTGTGATCTTCGCTATCCTGTGGAGGGCTCATGCTTTTGCTTTCACTGTCTTTCAGACCTACCTTTTACTGGCTTCGAAAATGAATCAGACAATCTTGTCGAAAAGTTTTTTTGGGGAAGGATGGTTGTGGAAAAAGCAACCGCATTATTTTACTTTCATAAGGGTGAGCTTATCCAGGAAGTCTTGCATCGACTCAAATACAAAAATCAAGGATTCATTGGCACTTCTCTTGGGACCCACTTTGGAAATGCCTTGAAGGAAGCTAATTTTCTTGAAGCAGTAGATTTAATCATACCGATACCCATCCATAATTCTAAGCGCAGAAAAAGAAATTATAATCAGAGTGCACTTATAGCCCATGGAATATCCAAGGTTTGCAAAATACCGTATAGTGACAAGCTTCTAGAAAAACACAAGAAGACCCCATCTCAGACGGCTAAAACCAGAGAGGAAAGAATTCAGAACCTCCTACATACCTTTAGAGTAAGAAAAATTGAGGCTCTTAGGGGCAGACATATCCTCCTAGTTGATGATATTCTCACCACTGGTGCTACCCTAGAAGCAGCTGGCAGTATTCTAAGTGAACTAGATTGCAAGCTTAGCGTTGCAGTTGTGGCCGTAGGAAAATACTAGTTATGAGTTATCGAAAAGCGATCAATTTATATTTTTTGATAAATGGCTTTGTTTATGCCTCATGGGCCGCTCGTATACCAGCCCTCCAAGAGCAATTTGCACTGGACAATAGCAAGATTGGAATCATCTTGCTTGCCCACTCTATTGGTGCCTTTCTTGCCATGCCATTAACAGGATTTCTCATTTCGAAGTACACAAGCAGGAAGATTACGATTATCTCAGGAATTGTCTTTCCTTTTTGTTTTCTGATTATTCCTTGGACGTCTGGATTTGTGACCCTTTTAATTCCCTTTCTACTCATGGGAAGCGCAACTGGAATGATGGATGTAGCAA
>CAZMYK010000834.1:0-2175 GCA_964570435.1 uncultured Saprospiraceae bacterium
ACCTGTATCACTAGGAAAAATTGCAGTTTCATGCTCTGACACCTTCTCCGCAAGCTGATCAACAAATACTTTTAGCTTAGCTACTTTTTCTTTTTCTAAGGGTGGACTTAGGTCCAAAACTGGAGGAATCATTCCATTGCCTTCATATCCAGCTTCTGAAATCTGGTTGAAATAATCGTAAAACTGAAAATACTCTTTCTGAGTTATTGGATCAAATTTATGGTCGTGGCAACGTGTGCAATTGAAGGTCAATCCCATCCAAATTGTACCTGTTGTTTCCAACCGGTCAAATACATTTTCTACCCTTGTTTCTTCTGGGATTCTTCCTCCTTCGCCATTGTACATATGATTCCGATTGAAGGCAGTCGCCAATATTTGGTCTGTTGTAGCATTGGGTACTAAATCACCTGCCAATTGTTCAATCGTAAATTGATCATATGGCATGTTATCGTTGATTGCATTGATTACCCAATCTCTCCATGGCCACATTTTTCTTTCAGGGTCACCTTGAAACCCATTCGTATCGGCATATCGTGCAGCATCCAACCAATCCCAAGCCCAACGTTCACCAAAATTACTTGAAGCCAATAAACGATCTACCACTTTTTCAAAAGCGTTCGGATTATCATCATGTAAAAAAGCATCTACTGATTCAAGAGAAGGCGGCAGTCCTATTAGATCTAGATAGACCCTACGGATCAAAGTCGCTTTGCCTGCTTTGTCAGAAAAGGAAAGTCCTTCTCTTTCTAACCTATGCAAAACAAAGTTGTCTATTGGATTCTGTATCAAGGCTTCATTTTCTACAACAGGTAAGCTTGCTTTTTGCGGTGGAGTGAACGACCAATGTGATTTCCATTCACCTCCTTGTTCCAACCATTTGATGATAGTTGCTTTCTCCTCAGCAGTTAGAACTAGTTTTGATTCTGGATTTGGCATTGTCAATTCTGGATCTGTCGATAGAATGCGTTTTACAACCTCACTCTGGAAGGGCTTGTTAGCAATTAAGGCAAAGCCCCCTTGATCGGAAGCAGCAAAGGCAGCTTCTTCATTATCTAACCTAAGGCCTCCATATCTTGTATTTTCATCTGGTCCATGGCAGGCATAACACCTGTCAGATAGTATAGGGCGAACATGGTAACTAAAATCGATTTGATCGGGGAGTTTTTTGTAGGCTTCTTCAACGTCTTTGGGCAAATCAGTTTTACCACAAGAAATAATTCCAGCGACAAAAATTATTCCCCACAGATATTTGAAACCTAAATTCATCATTTTTTACCGTTATTCTTTAACCAGTATTTTACTGCTCCACCATTCTTCCTTTGGTTGAAAATCTTTGGATGAATAGGGCTTTTTTTGTTGCTCTTTTGATAGAAATATTTAGTTTTCTATGCTGTCAAGTTTTTCTTAATTCCAATGCGGCATCATATCTCGGGATCTGAAAAAGAAGTTTCACCTTTGTTGAAGGTAGCCAGATGTTTGGTTTCGTCCGGAGTTCTTCAGCAATTTCTACTACCTGACTTGGAACATTTTCCTACTTGCTCTATCATTTACAAGATAAAAAAAAGGAATGACTAGCTACTTCGAAACTTTCTTCCCGACAGCGGTGCAAGGTTATCTCCAATACAAGCACAAGCTGCTCTAAAAGAAAATTGTATTATTTATTCCAAATGCACAAAACCCCAAAATGTAAGCAACTTCATGGCAGACGACACTAGAGCAGCTGATCTCAAAAGCCAATTGTGCAAAATCCCATGCTGTGATAAAAGGCCAGAGATTATGGGTCAGGAGTGAACAAGCGATCTTCGCTGAAGTAAAGTACGACATTGCTTTAAGCGCGAGAACCGCGAAAGCGGCCGTGGCTGCAAGACAACGCATGGCTTGTTAGTTCAGCATTCTCCCGACAGCGGATTTCTTGCTCGGAGAAGGTGAGTATGCTTCATATGATAAAGATACCGTAGAACGTATCAATGACATTCAAAAGCTAGACCATAGCACGCGATCTATTCTCTTTAATTTTATTGATACGTATATTCAGAACTTTAAGACCAAGCAAGCATTTGCTAAGTGATTTTACCTCAGTTCATTTATGTCGACATAAATTGTATCTGTAATCAGATCGTATGAACTTGTATCTTGAACTATAAGTTTCAACGTATCAGATAAAACCTCATGCTT
>CAZMYK010000835.1:0-2169 GCA_964570435.1 uncultured Saprospiraceae bacterium
TAATGTATCTGTACCTATATTTGTAGTTTCTACAAAGAAAGTAAGGGCCACTTGTCCATCCGCTAATACTTCCACATCAGTTAGAGACTTTTCAGTTTCTATGCTAGGTGTCAATGGAAATGGCGTAGGTTCGTCATCATCCATCGGATCATCAGGATCTCCAGGCGTCTTATTGTCTGATTCATCTGATACTGGTGGTCCATTTGGAGGTGTTCCTGTAGCTGTAGCCTGATTGTCAGCCGGACTAGGTAATAGGTCTAGGTCAATTTCAGCTGTAAACTCGATTATAACACTATCGCCAGGAACCAAAGTTCCACCATCTACCAATGTAATATTAGGACTAAATCCTGTGAAGCCCGTTACAGGTGCAGGATCAATGGACCCCATATCAGAAACACTCATAGTGACAGCTGGATCAGTTGTAATTCCTACGAATCCAGCACCAAATTCGGCAAAGAAGTTATCACTAAGATCGACCATCTCTAGGGTATCCGCCCCTGTGTTGTAAATAACAAATTCATATGTTGCATCCACATTACCGTCTACTCCACTGGCAGCAGTGTTCACAATGTTGGTCAATGCCTTAGTCACTTCAATCTTGGCTGGAAGTACAATCGGTGTAGGATCACCTGGCGTCCCTGGGTCCATGTTTCCAGGTGTTCTATCATCTGAGTCATCAGAAACTTCACCTACCATATAATTAGTACCTGTAAGTGGATTTTCTATTGGGTTTCCAAATTCATCTTTTGGCTGACCACTAGCGGTTGCTTGATTCGTTACCGGTTGTGGCAGAATCATAGAGAACGCCACAGGGTCGACAATCGCCATAGTCTGAATATTGAAAGTCTGACCAGGGCTGAATGATCCAGATTCTCCATCAAACATATCTGTCTGTGAGAAACCATCATAAGTGGTAGATCCTATCGGAAGCATGTCAGCAGTTCCATTGGTAATATCTATCATCAGCGGTCCATTGGCTGGCATAATGTCAGCAATAGGTAGGAAGACAAATGGATCATTCAACTGAAGACTATCTAAAACAGTTCCACCTGTATTTGTAACAACAAAATCGAAGGTCAATTTTACATTACCGTCTGCTTGCTCTTCCACAGCAGATAGTGACTTGGTTACTTCAATACATGGTCCTTCTAGTATTTGCACAATTCCACCTGGAACTTCACAAGCTCCTGCTATATTATTTACTATGATTTCATATGTCCCTGCTTCTAAGCCTGTAAAAACAGAATCTGAAACATAGGTAGCTCCTCCATCAATGCTAAAGAGTAAATTATCTGTTCCGGTATTAATTTCTATTCTGCCGTCATTCGCCATACAAAGAGAAATCTGCTGCACTTGAACACTTACTGTAGGCTGCATTGGTGTATTCAATATCGTTTCAACTGGTCCTTGGATACAAGTTTTACCTATGAAATCTCGTACTTGCACCTGGTAAGTTCCTCCTTGTAGACCAAGGAATGAACTGTTCGTAGACCAAGTAGCTCCGCCATCTATACTATATTCAGCAGGTCCGTTTCCACCCATGGTAAAGATGGAGATACTTCCATCACTAATTCCACAAGCAGAAGGATCACTTGTTATAACTGAAGATATTACTATTGGCTCCAGAGAATCAAGCTCCACTGCAGGCAGAAACGATATTGGACAGAAAGCAGGGGCAGTAGCTGAGTTTCTTGCTTGTATAAAGAAAGGACCATCAGCTGGGTCAAGACCTGTAAATAAGGCAGCAAAATCTGTTGTGTTAAATGCAGTGGTAAAAGACATACCACCATCAATACTGAACTCCAATGGAAGCGTGCCATCTTGTGCTATGATTTCTATCATTCCATCAGTTGCTCCACAATCTGTAGGCGAAATAGGAGTAACAGAAATAAAGCTTGGTGCAGGAGGAGATTGTAAAGTTACTTCCGGTAACATTACTTCGCATGTGGTCAAGGCACTTCCTCCTGCCATATCTAGATTGGTAATAATTACGTTGTACGAACCATCTCCTAGTCCACTAATGGTGAAAGGTGAAGTGAATTCTGTAAATGTAATTCCGTCCGTACTGAATGCATAGAAGCCGGTGCCACCTAATGCGGTGATATCAATGCTACCATTCATCGTTCCACAAGTAGGTACAGTATTCAATACTGCTGTACCTGTTGGTGG
>CAZMYK010000836.1:0-2160 GCA_964570435.1 uncultured Saprospiraceae bacterium
CTACGATTTCCACTTCCTCGATTCTCTTCCATGCTTCGAAGTGAAATTGACTAAAATAACCAGCCCCTATGCAAACCCCCTTAAGCATGACTCACCTTTTTACTAGGATCCATCGTTAACCAGCACCCAATAGCAATTATTGCCAGGGCGGCAGAAACATAGAAAAATGTATCATTCGTGCCTGTCCACTTCATAAAGTACGGGAAGGCAAGACTTGTAAGAAATGAACCCACATTACCTGCCATGTTCATCATCCCAGAAACCTTGCCAGAATCTTCTTCTCCAATATCCATACAGAAAGACCATGAAGGACTCAAGGTCATATCAGCACCGAAGATGGCAACTGAAAGGCACAAAACTGCGCCTAGGGCATAATTCATATATAGGCTGGCAATCACTCCCACAATCACTAGACAAAACCCTATGATTGCAGGTATCTGCCTAGACCTTCTAAGGCTTCCCTTCTTGTAGATTGCATCCACCATGTAGCCAGACGTCCAGTTTCCAAAGGCTCCAGCAATGAGCGGTAACATGGCATAGAAACCTGCATTGACAAGGTCAAGCGAATATTTTTGCTTGATGTACGGAAATAACCAAGTAAGTGTAAAAAAGAAGATAAAGTTGCTTCCTATATACTGGCCCATGGCTAGGAGTACATTAGACTTACCCAATATCTTCCCCAAAGGGGTAGAAGCGCTTTTTGAATCTGATTCTTTTTGGCGGTTAGAAATAATGTACTGTTTTTCATCGGCACTCAGGCTAGGGTGGTCTTCTGGTTTGTCCCTGAAGAATAAGAAAAACAAGATTGCGAAAAGCAGCCCTACAGCTCCAAAGAAAAAGAAGATGTTCTGCCAGCCCCAAGCACTTATTAATACTGCTACAAGTGGGAGTGCAAAGGCTGCACCAAGACGAGATCCAGAAAAGTTTATTCCTTGGAATATGCCTCTCTCTTGCAATGGAACCCACGAAAAGGCAGCCCGAGAAATGGTAGGAAATGCCCCAGCCTCTCCAGCTCCAAAAATGAAGCGAAAGAACAACATCGACATGTAATTCCAAGCCAAGCCTGTCATAGCAGTGAAGAGAGACCAAATGCCAATTATCGCACTAAGCACCTTTCTAGGTCCGTACTTGTCTCCGAAGGCACCACCAGGAACCTGGAACAAGGCATAGCCAAGGGCGAAAGCACTTAAGACCCAACCCATTTGCGTGTCAGACAAATTGAGGTCACCACTAATGGCCTCCTTTGCTGAAGAAATACATGCACGATCCACATATAGCAATAAGGTAATAAAGAACGTCCCTACGAAGAAGCCATATCTTTTCATCCTTCTAGTTGTTTTACAAGTTGATACAATGCATTCTCATCGCCCACATTTCCAGGAAATACAATATAGGGGAAGCTAGGCGTTTCCCACACAGGAACCCCTGGAAGGGCTTGCCCTAAAACCTTAGTGGTCTTGATGCCTAGAACCTTGGTAGCAATATCATTAGAAGTGATACCTCCCTTAGCTATTAGGTAGGATGGGACTGCTTTGATCCCTTTTACCACCTCGATAAGGCCCTCTCCCACTTTGTTGATGTTCCTTAAGGATGCTCCTTTACTACTTCCTACTTCCACCTTCCTGCTCGTAAAAAGAACGGTGCTTCTTCCGTTTTCAAGTGCCTTATTTGCCCTTGATATTATATCCCTAATTCCTTGTAAGGCAATCAGTTGCTTAACAGGAAGCTCGATAAACTCTAAGCCTTCAAGTTGTTTTAGTTTGAGTAGTTGTGCGCTTGTCTTGGGCACATAAGAACCGATGATGATCAATCCTGGTGAATCCGAATTAAGACCCAAGTCTTTTCTAGATAGTGGAGGTCTTGGTGGGATTCCCGAAATAGCATTCACAAAGGATGCGGAAGTTCTATAAATCAATGGTGTGCTAGCAAGCAAGGCCGCACTTGCCAATTTCTGCAAGTCAAAGTAGGAGGTAGCGTTTCCGATGAAAAATTTAGCATCGATATTATCTAGCGTGGCCGCAAGCGCTTCTGTTGATAGTGTCCTTATGGCATCTAGGGATAAGCTTTCTGTTGTCTGTTTCCCTCCCATTTTCTCGTCAATGTAGTCCGGCAGGTAGCTCGTCTTGTAGCCAAAACTGGCGTCCTGCGCGAAAGGGGTCT
>CAZMYK010000837.1:0-2156 GCA_964570435.1 uncultured Saprospiraceae bacterium
GTTTCTTCTATTAGGCGCGCGATCTAGACTTTTCTCAAAATTTTGTATTGCCTCTTCATACTTTCCTTTGTCCAGGAGGTAGTAGCCATACATCTCAGAGCTAGGAAGTGGTATATCGGTAGGACCTGATGAATATTCAGATTCATCTTCTAGAGAAATAGCAGCTAACAAGTGCTTTTCCAAAGTAGTGGCGTCGTCCATTGTCATCGCTTTCATAGCGAGAAGCTGCTGATAAACAGCCTTTGCCTTCAATACTGCGTCCTTATTAGGTGCATACCTAGATGGGCCTGCACTGCACATTGCTGCCTTGTCTTCACTAAGATACAATTCACCCTTCCTAATTTCATCTGCAAATTCTTCGATAATCGGTGAGATGTCTTTCTTCTTGTCACTCATCATGGCCAATTGCACATCGAAAAGGGCCTCACGCATATGTGTACCGAGGCCCAAATCCGACCTCTTGATATCGATTACCTTTAGTTCTTCGGGCCATTCACCAGTTTCGAAAAGTTGTGCAGCTTGCATACTTGCTATATAGGAGCGAATCCCTTTAGATTGTGTATTTTCATAAAAGGAAGACATTTCTGCAAGTAAACCTTCGGCTTCTTTTTTTCTTCCTTGCTGGAGGTAGGCATAGTGTAACCAAGCATAAGAATGAAAGCCTCTAGCCTCATCATCAAGCCCTAGCTTCTCCATTCTTTTGACACTTGCATCATAGGATGCTTCATTAGAGGCAACAACCTCTGGCCACATCCCTAGGGCTAAAAAAATATGTGATGGCATGTGTAAGGCATGCGTTGCATCGGGCGCTACTTGTGCATACTTATTTGCTGCATCCATCGCAGCTTCAGCAGTTAATGGATTGTCATAAGCGTGGATCGTATAGTGGAGTGCACCAGGATGAAGAGGATTTTCCTTAAGAATCCCATTGGCTACCATGGCGGAGCGCTTGCCCACCACTTTTCGATCTTCTTCATTGTCATTATCCCACATCATGCTTAAAGCATAAAAGGCTGAAGCCTCTTGGCTGCTAGGATATTTTTCAGAAATCTCCTTCATATGCAGGTTAAAACTCTCATTCCGCATTTTCAAACTTCCATCACCATAAAGAATCTCAACACCCGTCCAAAAATCTCTTTTTAGTGGGTCCTCAATCTTTGCTAGTCGTTCATCCTTAGTCGGTCCCCACTGTTCTAATACCTTGTAGCCAGCTCTCTTATCTTGCAGGCCCCAAAGTGCCTTGTAGTGGGACATTGCTTCCCCCCAGTAGACCATCACCTCTGTACTATCTTCCTGTTTAGCTTCTTGGAAGGCAGTCTTAGCATCATCATATTCGAAAGAGTGGATAAGAAGCAGGCCCTCCTCAAATTTCTGTGAAGCAGCTTTACTGATCTGGAAATCGTGTTCTAATACTCCTAGATCAGTACTCGCTTCAGGCAGCACTTCATCGTTTGATTGGCAACTCAATAGAAGAATAAGGGTAGCAATAAATAAAGTAGGTCGAATCATTTCTAAGGATTTTCCTTTAAATTATGAAAAAACAACAAATATCAGTAAAATGCGATATTAAGAATAGGACTTAACGTCTATATCACTATGAAAATGGCTTTCTATATATTGAGTTTTCTATTGCTTGGATGCACAGTAGTGAAGAAGACCCACCAAGAAAGATTTTCAAGTTTGAGCCCTAGCGGTGGTATTGATTTTACATCCTCTTCTTGTCTTGCTTCATGCGAACGAGCAAGTCCATCGTCGCGCGCTAAGAATCCCATATTCGTGTATACTGGCGATGAAGATGACAATCCATGGGTAGTTGAAGCTTCATTTTTGCAGTCCGATGGCGTACCTACGTGGACCACTGTGTTTGATGAGAAACTGCAAGCCACAGTCTGGTGCCTAGCTTCCCCACAAGGTGAAAAACATACATACAAAGCCGTTCTTGACACCAATATGGTAAAAGAATTCTATGTTTCTAATACCCAGTTATTATACGACTATACCGAGGAAGAAGTGCCGGTAGCTTGCCAAGAATTTCAAACCAAGTATCTATTCTATAAGCTGTCTGCGAAATTATTCGGAGAAGGCTATCTAGAGGAAAGGCATATCTATACCAAGATGACACCTGAGCTGCGTGATGCGATACTAGATTTTCAAAA
>CAZMYK010000838.1:0-2151 GCA_964570435.1 uncultured Saprospiraceae bacterium
GGGGGAGGTGCAAGGAGGGGCAGATTGTGTTTTGGCATTTTTATGGATTGATCCATTTTCCAGTGCTAGCCGGCTGGTAGGATTTTAGCTGCTCTAGAAGGTCGGAGGAATTTTGCCCTATGATCAGCATTTCTGCATTTATCTTCTTGAGGAAGCCATCCTTAACCATATGCTGAATTTGCTGAAGAAGGTAGTTATAGTAGCCGTGAGTATTTAGAATTCCTATTGCCTTTTCGTGGATATTCAGCTGGCCCCAAGTCAACATTTCAAAGAGCTCATCCATCGTTCCAAATCCTCCTGGCAGGGCAATCGCTGCATCTACCAAGCCCTCTATTATTGCCTTACGCTCGTGCATGGTTTCCACCATTATTAATTCCGTGAGGTTAGGATGCGCAATTTCCTGAGAACCCAGAAAATTCGGCAGCACACCAATCACCTTGCCCCCATTATTTAGGGCTCCATCGGCAACGGCTCCCATTAACCCAACCCTTGCACCGCCATATACCAAGTCGATCCCTTCAGCTGCCAGAAGGCCGCCTAACTGATAGGCATCCTTCATGTAGATTGGGTCCGTACCCGAGCTCGACCCGCAGTAAATGGCTATTGACTTCATACGCTTGGAAATTAATCTTTATAAAAATTAGTCTATTCTTCAGTATTGAGAATCTTTTCTACCTCATCCACAATTTCAAATAGATTTCCATTCTTTTGATTAGTAAGAAGGATAACTCTGACTCCAATTTCCTCATTATTAGAAATTAAGCATTCGTAGTTCCCACTGCTTCCTTGATGCACGTGCGACTTGATTAAGTCACTATCCCAGATTACATGTCCCAATGGCGATTCCTCCCCTTCATCATCAGAAAAAGTCATAGAAAGCTCTTGCATGGACTCCTTAGATATAATCTCGAAATTAGAAAGCATTTTCATCCATTGATCCAGACCAGTAGTAGAAGCACATATTGTCATTAGCTCATACTTGATATCGTCACCTTCATGTTCATTGTTGAAAGGCATGGCAAAACCGTCCTGATTTTCATAAGGAAACTTGTTCTCTACCGTTATTCCATCGATTCTCAAGGGCTTCAAAATATCTTGGACCAAGAAAGACTCAAAGTCCTGACCTGTGATTTCTTTTACTATTTCTACTAGAATAAATGGATTGTAGTTAGAGTAAATATATTTGCTTCCAGGCTCTGCTGCTAGCTCTTCTAGAGTGCTTAGGTCAGCGACAATGTCTTTCTGTCTTGCCCCTTCCTCCGTCTGAAAGTATTTCCCAAAATCAACTCTTGGCAGGCCACTAGAGTATTGCAAAAGGTGTCTAATCTGAACTTCATTAGACCAATCAGGCAAGTCCTTAAGAAACTTAGAGACTGGATCTTCTAAGGACAATTCTCCTGCCTCTTGCAGTTTCATGATAGCTACAGCTGGGAATTCCTTGTAAATAGAACCCAGACCAAAAAGATCACCAATAGCCAAAGATTCAGCTTGCTTAGCCCGGGAGTAACCAAGGGCATTCTCATAGAGAATCTTGTCCGCATCCGATACTAAAACTGTCCCATTAAAGCTTCCTTCGCTAATTAATTTTTGGAAGTAGGAATCTAGAGCTTCTTCCACTTTTGTACTTGCTTGGCAACCCACGAATATGATCATCAAAAGGAAAAACATGTTTCTAAGCATAATTAATATATAAGGTGATATGGTGTTGGTCAAAGTTAAATGTGCCTCAATCTATTTGTTTTCACACTAAAAGGATTTCCTTTCAGACCAACCTAGAGCTTTATTCGGCAAAGTTTGATCGACAAGTCTAGATTAGTGAGTTACAAAATTAATCCATCAACCTGACTTCGATGTCCTTATAGTAGACCAAACATGACGGATCATGTGCCTGAAAGCCGACGGTACCATGACCGATGCGACGATCGCTGGTCCACCCTTCTGGCTGAGTCCAATCAACAGTAATTTCGCCGTTGACTTTAATTACAATATGATTTCCATCCACTTTGATGTGGTAATCGAACCACTCCCCATCGACGGAAGGAGCTTGATCACTCTGTATGTAAATTTGACCTTGTCTATCTACTCTAGCTCCATAGCTTTCTTCCTTTTTCTGTGGTGACCAGATATTCACCACCCCATACAAACTCCCTG
>CAZMYK010000839.1:0-2150 GCA_964570435.1 uncultured Saprospiraceae bacterium
TGGGTTTTGTTAGTGAGGCGAATCAAATTAGGACAAATCCATTCTCACATAGTTCAGGACTTGAATAACTTTCTTGTCTAGAAGAAAATGTCAGAAACTCCGGTTTTGGCCCATTGACAAGTATATTAGTAATCACTTAAATGGATTTAGCAGGGCTTTGATTGACTTCTTACCAACCTCCTTCTGTGCATTGTATTTTTTCGGCATGGGAGCTACTCCAACCATCCTTGTGAAAAGATCGTACTTCGATAGCAGTGTTTGATAGATAAGTGGATATTCGGCTGAGATATCCTGTGTTTCGCATGGGTCCGTCTTTAGATTATACATTCTCCATCTATGGTCGCCATAGGGTTCAGTGTTGAGGACAATCTTGTGGTCTCCCAGAAAATATGCTGAACAACCAGCAGTTTCGATGCCCACGCCTTCATTGTTGTCATATATTGGCTTCCTTACATCTCTTATATGTGGAAGGATGCTTTTGCCGGCCAGAGGTACAAAGCCTTCAACTGCTGAAGTAGAGATTCCTACGATGTCGTAGATTGTTGGGGCAATGTCTGTAATAAAGCAGAGTTCACCATCCATTTTGCCTTTTGGGAGGTTACTCCCTGATATGATCATCGGAACTCGCATTCCACCTTCGCCAGTGAAGTACTTGAAGTAAGAGAATGGTGCTGCGATTGCTGATGCATATCCTGGACCAATGTGACCATAGAAAGACTTTCCTCCCAGTTCTTCATAGTTGTTGTGAAAGCCATGTTTCTTTGCCCAGCCTCTAAGACTTGAATAATCACCACCATCAGGCCCATTATCGGATGTGATGATAAAGATTGTATTTTCTGCCAAACCTTTCTTCTCGAGGTAATCTAGATATCTGCCAATGTGGTAGTCCATTGATTCAATCATCCACTGGAACCGATTTTGCTACTTTTTCTTGAAAAATGTCATCTTTTAAAAAGCGCTTGTCTTGATCTGACATCAAAAACCTTTTGAAAGACTTAGGATCAATTGGTACCAAGCCGCCCTTGATACTTGCTATATGGACTTCCATGTTTGCATCTAGAAATTCATAATACGGAATTGTCATTTCTGAACCGAAAACTCCAGTCGAATCTCCTGTTGTTTCTCCAGGCTTACTTAGGACACCGTGACTGGTTGTCACAATCAGTGCCTTACTGGCATTAAGATCAAGATTTCTCCGTTGAAATCAGGGTGTAATCCTCGAGACTTTAAGATACTTGAACAGCTTGCAAGACTGCCTAGATAGAGGATTAAAATTAGAGCAGCTAAAATATTTGGCTTTTTCATATTCCTTGATTCACGATTGGACAAAGCTAAGAGCTAGCTTGCATAATACTGTAAACTTATGTTGAAAAATTAGAAGCCCCTATTTCACTTTCTGAGCTTTAATTTCTGCGCCTTGACGAAATGTGAGACTTTCTACTTGGCCCTCCGAATCTCTGCCAAAGTCTAAAAATGCATCTAGGTCGCGAGCACAGAACTTATCCGGCTCATAGCATAATATTTCTTTTTTGTCATCTCCCATTTGGCCATATAGTTTATTGGCAATTCTAATCACTTTGAGAGCAAACCTATCCGGAACTTGATACATACCCACATATTCATCCAGCTCTTTTTCACCCAAGGTCAGGGACTTAAATCCCAGGATTTTCTCATTTCTTTTCCACTCCGAGGACTGATTGAGTGTCTGAAGAGTGTACTTCCCTTGACTCTCTATTGAATGAAATACCAATTGATCTAAACTACCCCTTACTTGAAAACTATTGGCGCCTATAGGTCGGAGTTCGCTTTTGTCTCCCCTCGGTGGATAGTACATTAATAAGCTATCATGTAGAGCGATGATCATTTCAGATTCGCCATTGCTGTACCTCCCTTGAAATGCTTCAAGCTCGTCTTCTTCAATTATTGCTGTGTGAACGGGAAATGCCTTGTTGGCAATTATGGCAGCTATTTGGGAGGCGGGCAATTCAATATCTCGATAGCAATCACAGTTACTCAACGTTGCTACATAGACATCAATTTCTGGAAGGTAGATTGCCATTGAGGTAAAACCACTGACAATACCATCATGTTTCACAGTTTTTAATCCTTGTATATTTCCAATCTGCCAACCTTGAGAATATCCAGTCAAA
>CAZMYK010000840.1:0-2143 GCA_964570435.1 uncultured Saprospiraceae bacterium
GGCTGACGAAATACAAGCTTTCCCATTATTGAATGCTGGCCAGGCACTTCAGGGGCGAGCAGCCGGGGGGGTGGTTCAAACTCAGAATGGTGGCGAGCCAGGGGCAAACATTTCTATTCGGGTACGAGGGAGTTCCTCTCTTAATGCAAGCAGTGACCCGCTTGTGGTAGTTGATGGTTTTGTTGGAGCTTCTTTTCCGCAACAAAATGACATTGCGTCTATTGAAATATTGAAAGATGCCTCCGCCACCGCCATTTATGGTTCAAGAGGGTCCGGAGGAGTTATTCTGGTTACTACTAAGAAAGGTAAATCAGGATCACCAATCGTTGAGTTTAATTCTAGTTTTTCTGCTCAGCAGACCACAAATAGATTAGACTTACTGGATGCAAACGGATTTGCTCAATATCAAAACATGATCCGTACCAATGCAGGAGATCCTCCATATGAACAAGGAGCGGAGAATACAGACTGGCAAGACGAAATATATAGAAACGGAAGTACTCAAAACTACCAATTGTCAGTTTCGGGAGGTAATAACAATGTAAACTACTATATCTCTGGTACTTATTTTGGTCAAAATGGAGTCGTTGTGAATTCTGACTTTGAGAAAATTCAGTTTTTAGCAAATGTAGAGGCGAAAATTGGGGATAGATTGAAAATTGGAATGAACACTGTTAATAGTAGAAGCGAACAAAATGGTGTTTCAACTCAATCAAGTGGTAGTGATCCCGTTGGTTCTGTAAACGGAGGAGGAGATGATGTAATCTCTTTGGCTTTCAGATTTACCCCCGATGTTGGAAGGTATAATGATGCGGGAAATTTCTCCCAAAATACAGTAGGAGATGATATAGAAAATCCTTGGGCCGTAGCAACACAGATAACTAACGAAACAAAATCGGATAATGCGCGAACTAATATGTACCTCGATTTTGAGATACTGAAAGGGCTGAGTTTTAAAACTACTTTGGGATATAGAACACAAAATAGCAGACAAGGGTATTTTAAACCATCGACCTTTGTACTTTCTGCAGGGGGAGCGTTTTTAGAAACTGTAAAAAGAACAAGACTGCTAAATGAAAATTACCTAACCTATACTACGGCTATCGGCAAGGGTAATATAACGGCAACAGCTGGTCATTCTTATCAAAAAAGTACCACTGAAGGACTTGAAGCAGGTGCGCGGGGATTATTAACTGATGCGTTTTCATGGCATAACTTAGAAGCTGGACAGATAGATCAACGCACCGTTGATTCTCGTTTCTCTGAATCGGAAATCGAGTCAATTTTTGGCCGCGTTAATTTTGAATGGGCAGACAAATATTTGCTGACTGCTACAGTTCGTAGAGATGGAGCATCAAACTTTGCCGCAAATAATAAATATGCAGTTTTTCCTTCTGTTGCTGTTGGGTGGAAGATCTCAAACGAGAATTTTTTAGCCGATAACGCTAACCTATCCAACCTCAAATTAAGAGCTAGTTATGGTTTAACGGGCAATCAGGCCATCGGCCCTTATGAATCGCTTGCTACGTTTAATGTTCAACCACCTACCGTGGTTGGTGGAGCTTTTGGGGTAGAACTAGCTCGTGAAGCAAACCCTAATTTGAAGTGGGAAACCTCTGCACAGACAAATATAGGAGTGGATGTTGGGCTATTCGAAGATAGAATCGCTTTTAGTATAGACTATTACAACATCGACACCAAAGACCTTTTAGCTATAGATAGGGCTTCAAATTTTTACTTAGGAACAACTGATTTAGATGTACTAAGAAATGTGGGTTCTATTAATAATAATGGCATTGAGCTTTTCATATCCTCAACCAACATCAATAGGGGTGATTTTAGATGGACTACTAGTCTTAATTATGCCAGAAACAGAAATGAAGTAGTGGAGTTATCTGGAGGAGCAGAAATTATAGGTAGCGGTGCTCCTGGTTATTTTTCTGGTGCTACTACTTATATTTTACGCGAAGGAGAGCCCCTAGGTCAATTTTGGGGCTTAGTGTATGAAGGGGTATATCAGGGTGGCGATATTCCTGTAGGTACGGCCTTGAAAGGAGTTTCCTTCGATGGAAATGGTGATCCAATACCAGGAGAACCATTGTTTGCTGAAGTAGCAGATGAGGATGGAAACTTTGATGGCCTG
>CAZMYK010000841.1:0-2141 GCA_964570435.1 uncultured Saprospiraceae bacterium
CATTGTTGCCACCGCTCGCCATTGCCTCTTCTAGCACAGCCATGTTCTTTACGTATGGTTGTCTTAACTCATAGTACATGTCATAGCCCTTTCGTCCTTGTAAAAACGAAATTCTATTTGAATAGCAATCTGCTTGTCCAGCACAACTAAGCTTGATGACCTCGTTCTTGTAGCATTCGATCGCTTGGTCGTATAGCTCAAGGATTTTTGCAGTATGTGCTTTTTTCTCATCCGCATCAGTTGCGTCTTTGAACATCTGCTTGTACAATATAATACCATCAGTGTAGTGGAAGTCACGTCTTCCATCTGCTGCTGGTGCAATCTTGTAGGCAATGTTCCAATTGTCATAAGCAATCTTGAAGTCATTGGTTTTTAAGGCGGCCCGGTAGATCGAGTGGGCATTCTCAGCCTCATCCTTTTGTGGAGATCCTTCCCAGGTTTCGCATTGACCCTTTACTCCTGCAAGAGCAAGTAGAGCCATTAATAGTGTTAAACTAGCATTTCTAAACATCATTACTTTGTTTAAGTTTCGCAAATATTTCTGTCCTAATTGTATTTCCTCTTCAAGAACCATTCATCATCATTAAAGGTAAATCCTACGGCAACTCGACCGTATAACTCTCTAATGGGAGTACCACTTCCTCTGACTCCGAATCGGAATGCAGCGTTAATATGGGAAATTTTTCTCTGATAGTAAAATGGAAAACTAGCCCCTAAGTTTACACCAGTGTCAGTAATCTGGACATTGTCTACAACTTGAGGGTCTGTTTGGTAGAAAACTCCAAGTTTGTAAGCAACGCGCTTGAAGTAGTTATTAAAAGATTTCACATCGGGACGGTAGGACCCTCCTATGTTTAACTTCCATGAATCCGATAAAGTTTCATTTCGGACAGAATTTTTATATTGACTCCAAGCTCCATAGTCAAAATTAAAGCCGATCACGTACTTACTTGCACTAAAGAAAGTAGCCCCAAGACCAATTTCCGCTGGTAGTCTACCTTCACCTCTCAAACCTGGCGAAAAGAATAGTGTGTCAGTAGTAAATTGAGTTAAGTTAGGAGAAATATTCACTGGTAGCTGAGATCTTCTGGTAATGTCATTGATAGATCTAAAGTTGTGGGCTGCATTACCATACAAGCCAACATTTAATATTTTTGTCTTTATACGCTTATCCTTTTCATAGGCTGCTTTATTGATAAACCAACTGTAGCTTACACCAGCATCCCAAATAAAACCATTTACATTGTAGTCGATGGTATACCGATTTTGAAAAGCAGAGGCCGTTTCTCTAAAGAAGATATTCTCGTTGAAATTAATATTACCAAATAGGTAACCAATATTGGCACCTACACTAAAAGACTTGTAACGTATTGCATTTCCCCACATCAATTTGTACAGACCTCCATTGCCTTCGAAATTCTTCTCGTAAGATCCTAAATTGGGATCTTCCAAAATTGAACTAATATTATATCCAACAGTGGAGTGAGGTTTAAGGAATAAGCTCATTCCAAGTTTAACATCTCTCTTGATCGGATCTAGCGAAGCATTGATTGGATTTCTTAGAGGGAATCCGAGTGCAAGGTAATCCAGATTACCCTTCCAACCTTGAGAGGAATTATTATCGTCCGATAACTGAAAATACCTAGCGCTTATCCCTACCTCATAGGCTGCTGCATTCAGGAAGGAATAACTCGCCGGATTCTTAATATTGATGTGATAGGGATCCATGTAGGAAGCCCCCAGGCCACCGAAGGCTTGGTAGTACACGAGGTCATCCGAGTGAATGTTACCTATACCAAAAGCTGAAAATGGTGAATTATCTACTTGTTGAGCTGAAAGACTACCCAATAAAGGTAGGCAGACACACATGAATAGATATCTTATAATTTTATGCATTAAAATTCATTATTTCATTTAATCCGACTAGGACCAAATTTGGATTTACAAATATCTCAGAATTAATCTCTTCTCCAAAAAAATTAGCATCTCCACCAGTCAAAATAACATTTATGCCTGGGTGCATTTTTCGGATTCTTTCTATAAACGATTCAATCTCCAAAAGTGTACCTAGCGTTGCTCCATTTTGAAGCGCTTCTTCAGTTGTCAATCCCAGTAATTCGTCTAGCCCTCCTCGATTGACA
>CAZMYK010000842.1:0-2141 GCA_964570435.1 uncultured Saprospiraceae bacterium
CTATTATATCTCTCAATGTATTCAAGGTATTGAAGAAAAAATGGGGTTGAGCTTGATTCCTCAAGGCATCTAGCTGGGCCTGCACTATAGCTTGCTTGGCTTGCTCTTCTTCCCTAATGGACTTCTTAAGACGGATGTAAAAGTAAATGGCTTCATATATGGCCATCGTCATGGAGCTTATAATAATGATTGGGATTATAATACGGCTGCTGGCAGCTGGATTAAAATTAGGACCAAAAACCGCCCTGAGAAAAAGATTGCCAAGCAAGTTCACCAAAAAAACTGTTGATACAATCGCTATAAAAAATAGTATTATCCTCTTTGCATTGTCCTTGAAAGCAGGATATTTTTTCCTAAGAAAAATCATGATCACTCTGATGACTAGCCAATTAGCAGTTGCAAAAAACAGTGATATACTCCAGCCAAATATTGCCTCTAAGAGTGGAATATCCCTAAAAAAAGATTGCGCAAAAAGAAAATCAGTAATGAAACTAAGGATCACAATACCTGCGATCATTAGTTTCATATCATCGAAGCCTAGGTACTTGATTCTCTTTTCTCTATTCAGCAATTTCATGCTATTAAGGTAAGGCAATTAATGGGATTCCTTGCTTCGCTTGGTAAAATGTATATGCAATCCACCCTGCGTAGCAAAGACCGAAAATCAACACTCCAATAACTCTGTTGGACTCCTTTGTATTCCACTTTTTAACGAGCAGAAGTGCGAACAAGGGCAGTACTTGAATTCCATGTAGGCCAAAGAAGTGGGCCACTCTAAGATCTCCCGCTATGGTACTCCAATTGATAATAGGCAAGCCTTCTCCTCCATCTGCCACACCTATATTGTGTCCTACCTCGCTCAGCATTTGTCCTCCGACCCATGAGCCACCGATCACAATTATCCATCCAAGAATGATGGCAATCTGCTGCGACATAGAAAGATTTAACCTCAGCCTAATTGAATCAATAAGCAAGAGGAACATTACAAGCACATTGACAGAAATCAGAAGTCCCATCATCGCAAAGAGGATCCCATCGAAGGGTGTGCTTTGATTAAAATGAGACTGAACCCCTCTAAATGCTTGCAAAGGGACAATCAACATCTCAATGAACAAGGTCCATGCAACAATACCATTAATACGCTTTCTCTTCTTTTCTGAGTAGGGATAGAAGGTTGCTAAGAAACTTAGGGTTAGTGTGTAAATCGCAGTCGAAAGCTCAAATTTTAATGGTTTCACCCAGACATTGACTCCCAGAAGTGTTCTGTCATCTACGAAGAGACCAATAAAGCTAAGTGCGGCTAAAGCAAGCATGATCATTGATAGGGTCCATAAAATGGGGCTCTTGGTTCTAATTGTATTAAGTACTACTTGCATGATTACTTAGATTTAAAGGTTCTGAAAATAGTGAATAAGAGAAATCCTACTGGTCCCAGCATGAAGCATCCAAAAAGGCAGGGAATGATCAATAGGTGGTGGAGCTTTACCTTTTCATTTTCTTGCATAATCCACATCCCTACGAGGAGGTCAAAGGCAAGGTAGTGGACCCACCCTGCAAGCACAGCATCTTCTTTTGTAAAGAGCTCCATTACGGATGCTAGGCTTCCGAAATCCATGCCATTACCTTGAATCGAAATCGTGATGTAGATCACATACACAATCGACATCAAGATCGGGATGATCTTAAAAGACATTAGAAATTGAGTCACCTTCCATTTCGGTAGGAAGATCATAAGGGCCCACATTAGAAGTGCAAGTGGGTTAGCGATGGAAAAAACGGTACTAGCGGTCATCATTTGTATTTTTGATTAATTGACAATGCTAATATGGGAAGTATAAGTCCGATTTGAAATCAGAAACCGCTGAACCGTCGCAAATTAAAGTTGAACCGTCGACTTGGATTTAGAAGCACGAGGGAACTTGGTCTAGGATCTTATTTTCTCTCCTAATCGTTGTACCTCATCCTGTAGGAAATTGATCTTTTCTAGCAAGGCATTCTCCATGTAATGGTCTGAAGAATCTTCTAAAGAGATTGAAGCCATAAACTCCCAAACCTCTAAAATTTCTTGTCCTGCTAACACAAAGGTGGGATAAATTGGGTTGTCTGAGGATAAGTAGAAGAGACCGTTCTCACCTATTTTC
>CAZMYK010000843.1:0-2133 GCA_964570435.1 uncultured Saprospiraceae bacterium
CCAATAGATATTAAACCAAGTGAGTCCTGCTGTATAGACCGACCACCTGTTCATGTCCGAATAGATATGGGAAGGTACTTCGCCAAACAGAACAAGGTAGCTTTCAATCTCTAGTGCCATTGCTCCGAATACCAAGCCAAGCATTAAGATGATAAAGACAAAGTAGCCGAGGTACTTATTATTCACCAAGGTCTGCACCCACATAGCTAGGACAGTAATGAAGATGAAGCCTAAGTAATCATAGACAAGTAATTCTCTTACGTAAACACCTACTTCGAAGTTAGTATAACCATCGATGGCTTGAAAGACCATTCCACAAAGCATACTTACTACTAAGATGATTCCAAGCAAGCCTACAAGGGCTAGTAATTTGGATGTAAAAGGAACCCAACTAGGATAGGGTGAAGCGTCGAAGAACTCGTTCATTTTCGCATCGCGCTCTCGCCATATTACAACACCTGAGTAGTACATTAGTATACCTACTAAGAAGAGATAAAGTGAACCTCGAATGGCATCGACCATCAAGTAGGAAACAGGATGATTCCCTGTGCCATAAAAGTTGTCGACATTTGGAAGTGATCCAGTCATGTTCAAAATACCAAAGATCACAAGGACAATGAAGGGTGTACTCTTGGCGATGTTCCAAAATTCCATCTTGGTCTGAAAGACAAACTGCTTCCATGCAGTGCCAGCACTATCCGAAATATTCACTACAGGCAGGGCTTCCAGTTCGCCAATCGCAGCACTTTGATCCACCTTCCCATCTGCAACCTTACCTTTCTTTCTCTGAAGAATCGGTTTCTTTCTAGCAAAAGAGAAGCGCATGAAGGTAAATACTAGTAATCCAAAAGATACGACAATCCATATTAGTCTATTGACCATCATTAATCCTGAAAAAGACATCCATTTGCTATTCTGTTCATCTATGGTCCAGTACTTGGAAAGTATACTATAGGAATTGATCGCCATAGGGTCGCAGAGGACTGCCACTCTTTCATTCTCGATATCTCCGGTAAGGGTTAACATCACAATGTATAACACGATGACGGCCATGGCCCCAATAAATGAAAACAGGTTAGATCGGAACAATGCAGCTAGCATGAAAACAATCGAAGAAATAAAGAAGGTATTTGGAATTACTCCAATAATAAATGTGGACCAGTAAGAACCGAAGTAAAAGGGCCCTACTTGTGAGGGATCTAGGTTGGGCATCATGCTTCCTACTGCGATTCCTGCAAATGCACCAAGGTAGGGTATCAGAGCTAGTATGGTGGCACCGAGAAACCTCCCACCGAGGTAGCCGAACTTTGAAACTGGTGCAGAAAAGAGAATGCCATCAAACTTACTTTCGAAGTCCCGCAGAATGGAAGTATTCATGATGGCTGTTGTCATAAACACTCCTATTAGAGTCATTAGTAAGATGGTGGTCATGACAGTGTGTGGAGAATTCACATGGACAGCTGCGTTGCTACCACCTATCTGAACATTATCACTCATGGTAGCTGCCAACAATAGCAGAAAATTGACCAAGGTAAAAATGTATATAAGGGGTCGCTTAAGTCTATATTTTATTTCGAAAAGAAAGAATTCCTTGAACATTGGCTTGTTTGTTTTTAATTAGTGAGGTAGCAGCGAAATTAGACCGAGGCAGCAGCCTTGCTCTTCAATATTTGAGTAAAGAAGACATCTTCAAGGTTCGCAGGAATCTGCTTGAATCCTTCACCTGGATGGGAATCGCTTATGACATGAATCAGAGGTTTCCCAGTCACCAATTTGGTGGAAATGATGTCGAAATTTTCCTTGTAGGTCGCAAGCTCACTTTTTTCAATGGCCCTTTCATAAATTAAGCCTTCCAGAGCATCGGTAGAGGAGGATGGTGTGCCACTGAAAAGGAGTTTGCCTTCATTTATAATGGCCATATTAGAGCAGAGTTCCCTTACGTCCTCAACGATATGGGTCGAGAGAATAACAATCACATTCTCACCGATTTCAGAAAGCAAATTGTAGAACCTATTTCGTTCACCAGGATCTAATCCCGCTGTCGGTTCGTCAACTATGATTAGTCTTGGATTGCCAATAAGCGCCTGCGCGATCCCAAACCTTTGTCTCATACCACCAGAAAGTTCATGTGGA
>CAZMYK010000844.1:0-2127 GCA_964570435.1 uncultured Saprospiraceae bacterium
CTCTTCCTCCTTCCAGTCCCCTTTTTCTTTAACTAGTTTCCGAATTCTAAAATTGGAATAGTCCTTACTTGATGTGGTAAAGTAGAATTCCTCGTAGTGTTTCTGAAATTGGCCCCTATGAACAATATCTGTGTCTGCAATGAATGAACTGAGGTTTTCAATTGGAAGATCAGCGGGACTGGATGTAGTCATTTTCAAAACACTCGACTTCTTACAGGATGAAGTATATATTATAAAAAGTAATAATACGTAAATTATTCTTCTTTTTGATAATGGGTTTCTCACTTGGAGTTGAAAAGAACTGACTAATGACCTCAAATTTTCTGTCTTCATTTTCTTACTATATCATTACTCAGAAGGAAGGCGTTTTCTTGCTCCCTCCACATTAGGTACCTCTTACGTTGGAAGTTCTTGAATCTGAAAGGATAAGACCTGCCATTTTCAATATCGTATTTAGGTCTGTCTTGTATGTGTAAATGCAAATGACAGAAGTCAGTGTTTCCCGACATACCCACCTTGCCGATAACATCTTTAGTTGTTACAAGATCCCCTACTTTGAACGGAATGGAGTGTGGCTGAAGATGTGCAAGGGCAGCAAATAAGGAATCTTGGAAATGGATTACGACGTGATTTCCAGCCAATTGATCTCGTTCCCTAGTAGGAGTATCTGGAAGACTATCGACTAGGTATACAATTCTGCCATCAACTGGTGAATAAACTTCAGCGCCGTAGGTATTGCTTTCCTCGTTTGCAATTCCTTGTCCGGTAAAAAGCTTTCCATCTTCATCAAGTCGTGAAATATCAAGCGCATACTTCTGACTTGCTATTCGATCGTGATGATTGGTCAATGCACTAGCACCTGCACCTGAAGCAATCCAATTCCCTTCGAATGGAAGTTCGATAATAACGGATTGTTCAATGCTAGGGTGTTGCTTTGCAAAATAGTATATCCGATTAAGATAGAATCCTAGGGCTAATGTAAGTACGCAAAAAAAGAGGTTCAGAATCCTAGTCCATCTCGTAGAATGAATCCTGATGTTGTAGTAGGTTTCTGAAACGACAAGCATCGCTAGGAGAATAATCAAGCTCACTTTCATCCATTGAGATGCAAATAGATTGCCTTTCTGTAAGACAAAGATAAATTTAACAAGGCCGATGATAAAAATTGGTAGGGTGAGGAGGCTTAGATATCTAATGGCTCGAAAGAACAATTTTTCTCCTCGGATGTTCGTTCTTCTTGCTTGGGTCTTCTTAAAATAAAGGAAACGTGTGGCAATAGTTAGTAAGATTATGCCTAAGATGATCCAGTAGGCGGTATTTACAATTTTATGAAATTCTAACATAAGTGGTCCTATTGTGGTTTTTCAAGAAAGCAATACCTCTTAGGAAGAACTGAGTGAATTCTAATTGACAGTAAGATCAGTTTATTTTTTTCGTTTCTTTTTCCTACTCGCCTTAGCCATAGGATTGAAAGCCAAACATAAATCTAAATAGTAGGTCAGGCCTTCATCGCTATCAAAACCATCGGGTACGACAAATGTGTAGCCCCTCATCGGACGACCCGTAAAATCCATAGGAAGGCAGACTTCTTTCTTAATTTCCGATTCATAAACTTCCTCCCCAATTCGCGCCATCAGCAAACTATCACCATACTTCTTATCGATATGGATACCACATAACATTTTGTCATCGACCTTAAAACAAAGGCCTCCCATCATTTTTAGTTCTGAAAACTGAACTTTTTTTTCCCTTAGTACTCCGCGAATTCGGTCTGCGAAGAATTCATCGTATGCCATGCCTTGAAGATAGCTAAAAGTTGTGAATCCTAGGATAAATAGCAAAGCAGCTAGGTACCAATAATTAGGTGACCTAACTGCTTTTGATAAATGGCGCTTGTTTACAAATGGACAATCTTTTGATATTTATGCTCTATTGGTCAAATGATCTTTTCTCACCATAGTATATCTTTGTTACGATTTTCCAAACTCCATCGATTTTCAGCAGGATCATGTAGTCATTGATCTCACCATCGGGCAATTCGATGACTAGGTGGGCACTAGCAGCTGTGCCTGAAATGTTGATGTTTGCTATTCGAGTCTTTCTATTCGACTTTGGCCCTGGTTTCAT
>CAZMYK010000845.1:0-2121 GCA_964570435.1 uncultured Saprospiraceae bacterium
GCACATATCAATAAGATTAAAAACGTAGGACTTCTTATCTTCTGGAAGAGAAGATATCTCTTCAATTCTTTCCATTGTATTCTTATCTAGAACAAGAGATGTCTTACCAATTAAGTAATCAACAGACACTTCGAGAGCATCAGCAAGTTTAGCAACAACATCAACAGAAGGTTTAATATCGCCACGTTCATATCTTCCGATCACATCACCAGAAGTACCGACAATTTTGCCTAATGCAGCTTGAGAAAGCTTCTTCTGCTTGCGAATCAACATCATATTTTGTCCAAATTCCATAATGATAAGTATTTAAAAAGCCTGTAAAATCAGCGCTTTGGCAAAAATACATGAATTATCAGTCACATACAATACAAATAATACTTGCATAGTTCAGATTGATAATGTAGTTTTATGACTGATAAGTCGTAAAAACTTTTTTTAATTTTTTTCTCATGGAAATCCTAGACATAAAAAGACGCCTCTCAATAACTGATGTTTTACAGGTTTACAGTCTGAAATCAGATAGGAATGGAAGGATCCGCTGCCCCTTCCATGATGATAAGACGCCTAGCATGCAAATCTACCCAAAGACAGATACTGCATACTGCTTTTCTTCCAACTGCAAATTGCATGCGAAATCCATTGATCAGATTGACTTTATCATGCATAAGGAAGGAATCAGTAAACATATGGCACTGAAAAAGGCTACCGAGCTGGCCAGCACATCTTCACCAAAGCTAAACGCAAGCAACTCAAATGGAAATATGATAACACCACCAAGAGACCTAACTAAACTCTGGAAAACCCTTCGCCAGAAATACTATCGCGGCAGCTTAGCAAGACATTACACCACTCAAAGAAACTTGGACCCTAAAAAACTAGAACTTGGATTTAACCCATACTCAAACAGTGGACTCAAATCACTAAAGAACTGCCTGGTCTTTCCGTTAAGAGATATCGATGATAAAGTGGTGAGTCTGTATGGAAGAAGTGTAGCAAAGAATCCAAGGAGTAAACACTTTTATCTTAATAATCGATGTGGACTCTATCCAGGATATCCTGGAACTGACACCAAAACATTAATTATATGCGAAGCTCCTATAGACGTAGCCACGCTATTAAGCCATACGAAGTATACTTCATTGAGCTTATTCGGCACAAACGGGTGGACAGAAGAACACACCATAGCAATTAAACGAATAGAAAACCTAGAAGAAGTGATCTTCTTTATGGATGGAGACTCAGCAGGTGAAAAGGCTGTAGAAACTTACTCGGGATTGGTTAAGGCGTTAACTTCTCAAGTAAGGATTAGCCGAGTTCCCACACCCGAAAGCGAGGATGTGAACTCCCTGTTGGACTCTCATTCTCCTGAAATCTTACAACACTTAATAGATAAAAGAATCCTGCTAGATCGTGAAGTTGAGCACAGCAATAAGCAGCAGAATTTTTCTTTTTCTTCTGAATCGCAAAGCCAGAGGCAATCAGAGGCAGAGTACGGAAAATACGAAAGTTCAGGAGAAAGTAATATCGGCCTTCCTTTGCGCGAAGCACTAAGTCAAGCGACCAAAAGAGAAGTCGAAGAACAGTCTAATACAGATAATAGCCAGTCGGAGCTTCCCGACCTCACAGACCTTATCGACGATGATCCAGAGTTTATCGAATGGCATCATACCCACCTTCATTATCGTGTCTTAGGTAAGATCAGTCTTTTTCCAGTGGACAAGCTCATGCAAACGCTGGAAATCACACGAAAGGAAAACGAGAAACATAGACTTAAAATCAGGCCACGCATCAATCTTTACGATGATGATAAGCTAGAAAAATTAGCCGATAAAGTTGCAGACAGAATGGATCTATCCACCAGAGATGTCCATGGCTCTTTAATTAAACTAGCAGATCTGCTGACCAATTATAGAACCGAGCGAATCAAGTTAGAAAGTGAAGACCCAGACGAGCCAGCTCCAATCAGCATAGAGCGCAGAAAAGAAGTCTTAGCCTTTTTAAAGCAAGATGGACTGATCAAAAAAACCAATGAGCTGATAGGGAAAACTGGACTAATAGGTGAAGAGCGAAACCGTATGATATTATGGCTGGTCTACACATCTAGACTTAGAAACGAACCAC
>CAZMYK010000846.1:0-2118 GCA_964570435.1 uncultured Saprospiraceae bacterium
AATCCGGAAAATTCGGATTGATATCCCTTGCGAAATCAAAGTATGCTTCATCCACCACTACGAGGATATGATCTGGAATGCGGGAAATTGCATCGTCTAGTTGCTCCCTGCTTAGAATAGCGCCAGTTGGATTATTTGGGTTACATAGGTAGACTATTTTTGTATTAGATCGGATAAATGAGTCGATATTTGATAGATCAAAGTGGTAAGCAAGATTAGGTATCTTTTCCACTTGAACATCGTACATCGCTCCAAACTTATCAAAAGCAACAAAAGAATTCTCATTGGTGACAACATGGTCACCTGCTTGGGTAAATGCCTTGAAAAGGGAATACAGTAAGCCATCTAGTCCATTCGAAAGGACAAAGTCACCTTTCGCTCTACTATGTTTCCTAGACAGTTTTTCTACTAGGAAGTCACCTTGTGGATCTGGATACTGATGGATCTTCCCTAGGTGCTCACTTATTGCCGCTAGAGCTAGGGGTGAAGGGCCATAATTATTCTCATTTGAGCTAAGAATGGCTCGATATCTTAGGAAGTCACTAGGATCACTTGATTTACCAGGTTTATAGGGGCTAAGATTCTCTATGTAAGCAGAAATTTTAATCATATTACTTGTTTATGCAACTATTGCTACAACAATGATATTGAATATATCACTATTCTTTATATCAAAGCATTAAAAAATTGTTTTACCTTTACATTAAATTATTTCGCAATATATAACTATTGCCACCTATTAAAATATAACGAATGAAGTACCTAGGATTTATTTTCATAACAATGGTTTTATTGGCAAGTTGTGCCAGTACTCCTGAACGGCCATCACCAGTAATGACTCAGGCCCAACATGATGCCATCAATGCTGAATCTGCTGCAATCGAGGCTCAGAAAGCGGCCCAGAAGGCAAATGCTGCCGTAGCAAGTCCAAGCACATTACATTATTATTGCGCAACGCATCCAAACAAAGGTGGAGGCGAGCAAGGGACATGTCCAGATTGTGGTTTAGCCTTGGTACACAATGCTGCCTTTCACAATCAGGTACCTTCCGCTACTCCCTCTCCTGCAGGAAGCATTAATGCGCCTTCCAGTTTACCAGCGCCTTCAATTCCTACAGCTACAAGCCCTGAACCCGCTATGAATGCAGATGGTGTATACCACTATACATGCAGCAACGGTTGTGAAGGTGGTGCCGGAGCACTAGCAGACTGCACTACCTGCGGAAATCCGCTAGCGCACAATGCTGCCTACCATAACTAAGAATTGCCCTGAAATCAGAACCTCTAAATCTTCCTAGACCAGCGACTTATTCCAGCCATCTTCTGAAGGCCGCGGTCTTAGGTCCGCTTGTCTTTAGAGTGGCTCCTTGCCCTTTCAAGCTAATAGAAAGGCGGCTCCCAAAGTAAGATTCCATTTTTTCGATAAAGGCGATGTTGACAATCTCGCTTCGATTAATTCGGAAGAATAGCTTTGGGTCTAAGAGGTTTTCAAGATCATTCATGCGGTAGTTCAACACATGTTTCCTCCCTCCTTCATCCACACAATAGACCAATTCATTGCTTGCAAAGAAGAAGGCGATTACTTTTGTTTCTATCAGCAAGATCCCGTTTTTCTTTTTGAGCGTAAACCTACTTTTGTATTCTTTTGTGGATGAGTTCAGAGCCATTTTCAACTCCTCCAACATAGTGGAGTCAATAGAAGATTTTCGATCGACCTTAAATAATCGCAAGTACTTGTCCAAGGCTTCTTTGAGGTCTTCTTCCGTAAATGGTTTAAGAAGGTAGGCTATGCCATTGGTTTGAAAGGCCTCAAGTAAAAACTGATCATAGGCCGTGGTGAATATGATCGGAGACTCAACCTCATGTTGTTCATAAAGTTTAAAAACACGACCATCTAGCAATTCGATATCAGACAATATCAAGTCTGGAGCTTCATTTCGTTGCAAATACAGTAAGCCTTTTTCTACACTTTGGACCCATTGAATAAAGATTTCTTCATCAAAGTAATCAGAGAGTATTCTAATTAAGTTTTGTGCAGCTAGCTTTTCGTCTTCTAATAGCAGAATCTTCATTGTTGTATCTTGTTATTTTTTTAGCTGCTTAATGAGTGGAACTTTCA
>CAZMYK010000847.1:0-2116 GCA_964570435.1 uncultured Saprospiraceae bacterium
GGGTCAGGGGCAAGTCGCTAACCTGGAAGCAGAGATTTGCCATTGCTAGACAAAGATTCAGCGGCCGGATCGTTGGCATAACTGCCCTTCTAGGTGTGGTCTGGATTGGTATGGCCAGTTTCCTGACTTACCAGACAAAGGTCGTGAACAAAATGACCTCTTCTAACACTATGGAAGAACGTCAAATCAATTATGAAAAGAAGTACAAGAAATTCCAACACATAGCACAGCCAAGGATAACAGATGTCCACTATGACCTAGACATCTTCCCTAAAGAACGGGACTATCAGATGGAAAGTCAGGTATCAATATGGAATAAAACAGAACAAGCGATTGATAGCATTCACTTTAGTCTGCCAAGCAATAACCCTTTGACAATCAATATTCCAGGCGCAAAGCTGGTCCTCAATGATTCCATTCATCGCTATCGAATATACGAGTTAGAAAGCCCGATGCTTCCTGGAGATAGTCTGGACTATGAAGTCTTCACCAAGTATGAAAGCAAGGGAATAGAGAATGAGGTGAGTACCACTTCCATTATTGAAAATGGGACTTTTTTGTCCAGCTTCAGTTTAATGCCTTCTATTGGTTATTCCAATCAAGGTGAGATGACGGATAAGAAAAAGAGAAAAGAAGGCGGATTGCCTGTCCGACCACGAGCTAACAAACTTCATGAAGGGTGCTCATCAGCCTGCAAGAACACCTATATAAGCAATGATTCTGACTGGGTGAATGTAAGTAGCACAGTAAGTACCTCGAGTGATCAGATTGCGATTGCTCCTGGCACCCTAGTCAAAGAGTGGGAGGAAGGAGGTAGAAAACACTTCGAATACAAGCTCAAGAAACCTGTTGTTAATTTTTACAACTTTGTTTCGGCAAGATATGAGGTAGAAAGGCAAGAGTGGACAAGTCCAAGTGGAGAAAAGGTAGACTGTGAGGTCTACTATCACAAGGGCCATCAATACAATGTGGACAAAATGATGAAGAGTCTAAAGAAGTCACTGAGCTACTATTCAAAGTACTTTTCAGCATATCCTCATGAACAGGCACGGATCATCGAATTTCCAAGATATGCCTCCTTTGCACAGGCCTTTCCTGGTACGATGCCATATTCAGAAAGCATCGGTTTCATTGCTGATCTAACGGAAAAGGATGCCATCGACATGGTCTACTATGTGGTAGCTCATGAAATGGCACACCAATGGTGGGCCCACCAAGTCATTGGGTCCAATGTGCAAGGAATGACCATGCTGTCTGAGTCATTTTCGCAGTATGGGGCACTAATGGTGATGAAGGAGGAATATGGGGAGGATAAGATGAAGCAATTCATGAAGTATGAGATGGACAGGTACCTGAGGGGTCGCGGTTCGGAGACTGAAAAGGAACTACCCTTGATGTATGTTGAGAACCAGCAGTACATTCATTATCGAAAGGGGAGTGTCGTGCTCTATGCCCTGCAAGACTACATCGGAGAAGATAGTCTGAATATGGCGCTTAAAAGATATGCTGCAGATGTTTCTTACCAAGAACCTCCTTATACAACGACCTTAGACTTTATGGACTATGTCGAGGCAGTTACTCCTGACAGTCTTAAATTTATGTTAGACGATATGTTCAGAACCATAACCCTGCATGATAATAGGACAAAGGAAGCAAGATATAAGAAACTGGAAGATGGAAGCTATGAGGTGAGTCTTGATGTTTCTATTGCCAAATATCGGGCTGATTCATTGGGCAAGGAAGAATTGATTCCACATAGCGACTACATCGATGTGGGCGTTTTCAGCAAGGAGAAGGAAGAAGGACACAGGTATGGTAAACCAATATTGGTAGAAAGGCATAAGATAACTGCATCTGATACCACCTTCACATTGATCGTGGATGAGCTTCCTTACGAGGCGGGGATTGACCCTAACTTCCTGCTCATTGATCGAATGCCTGAGGACAATGTGAAGAAGGTGGTGGAGAAATAGTGACTACTTCTGCTGCCTCTTCTATGGAGTAGCAGTCCAATACTAAAGATCTTTAACCTGCTCTTGCCAGAGCAGGATAAAGACTAACTGACTTTGGGATTTATCTTATTTTATTAGGCTCCTAGAGTATTTCAGATGGAAGT
>CAZMYK010000848.1:0-2115 GCA_964570435.1 uncultured Saprospiraceae bacterium
TTTCCTTGGTACTTGCCGTCTGCTTGGACTCTAGCGAAAAACCTCTAATCAATCTACTAATGCTAACAATATGCACTTGCACCTAGCGCAGTCTCTTACTTTCTACCATCAAAAACCTCTCGTGAAAAGCTAGACTTACTAGTGAAGTGAAATGACAATTCTCACCTAGGTACCGATGATAGGTGCGATCGCTATCCTCCCTAGGAGCCGTCAGGTAGGCCTATTAGTAAGAACCAATTCTGCGTATCGCTAAATTTGAAAAAATGGGTTAGACAGAAACCTGCCAGAGGAATACTAAACCGTCTTTCCTTCCTTCCTGAATTCCTTCTTGATGCCCTCTATGATGTCTTCCTGGAAGACCTTCTTTTCATCCCTTATCACCGCATTAAGTGCGCAGTGACGCAGGACATTGATAATCGACCCACCTGTCATTTCATATTTTTTGGAAATCGGCCACAAGTCGACCTTTTGGTCTATTTCAAAGTCCTTGAAGGCATTCTCCCATAGTTTCATCCGCAGTTGCGGGCTCGGAGTCGGAAAATAGATCATCGATTGAAACCTTCTAGCAAAGGCTTCATCCATATTACTCTTAAGGTTGGTTGCTAGGATCAGGACTCCCGGAAAATCTTCAATTCTTTGGAGAAGGTAGGCAATCTCTTGGTTCGCATATCTATCTTTCGAATCCGAAGTCGAGGTCCTCTTGCCAAAGATGGCATCAGCCTCATCAAAGAATAGGATCCAGTTCTTATTTTCTGCCTGATCAAATATATTGGCTAAGTTCTTTTCAGTTTCACCGATGTACTTCGAAACAATCTTCGACAGATCGACCCTAAAAACATCGAGCCCTGTAGATTTTCCCAAAAGGGAAGCAGTCATTGTCTTACCTGTCCCTGGAGGACCGTAAAAGAGGCTTCGATAACCAGGTTTAAGTACCTTTCCAAGTCCCCATTCGTTTAGGATTTTTCCGTAGTTCTTGATCCATACAAGAATTTCTTGAATTTCATCCATCAGAAATTCCTCAATCACCAAGTCTTCCCACTCCAACTTGGTGGTGATTTGCTGGGCTGGAAATTCAGAAGAGAAATTGGGCTTGTATTGTGTTCCATTGGTAAAGTAAGACAGGTAGTCAGGCGTGATAGATAAAATACCGCTCAGAATGGGCTCATTACTCTTATCCTTGTCTAGACTAATAATCTTATACTTTGAAAAATAGTGGTCTGGGTCAAAAATATTGATCACCTTGATCTTCCCTAGGATGTCATTTCCAGCAATAACAAAGGCTGCAGTTTCTCCAGTAGGAATAAAACCGCTGTGCTGGTTACCCTTTACCCCACCAAACTCCGTAAATCCTCTTCCGTACTTTTCATTCTTAGTAAAAAACACATCCAGGATCTGTGGGCAAACATGGGGAGCTATTGCTAATAGGACTATGATTCGTTCTTCAACGGATACATTGTAGTACTTAATAACATCGGCATACACCGAACTGCCCTCCACAATTTCAGGCACTGGTATGTCAAGTATACTCTCGTACTCGCAAGGCTGGTTAAAATAGAGCTTGAATCTCGTATCTAGAACGTTATGCAACCACTTTAACTCCTCGAGAAGTGATTTAGAATTCTTCTCAACCTTTAGAATTGAATCTTCCGCTATGTCCATTGATTTACTTTCCAACTTCCAAATCAGTCATGTCCACTAACTTGTAGCTAGAAAGGTCAAATAGAGCAGCATCTGCCTCTTCTTTGATATCTGTTACACTGTAAGAAACTTTTCTTTCGTCATCATAATCTAGGTCCATTCTCAGAGGAAATCCTAGGCCTGGATCTAAGTACAGCTCATCGATTTCCAAGAGGCTATTGATCACTCCTATTTCTGCATCAATTTCCTTAGTAAACCAAATCTCACCCTCATATTCCTTATGTTCAATCGTGTATTTTCTAGCAATGTAGCCGCTAATCGTTTCGATTTCATCAGTTCGCTCGGCCTCAGCATACTTCTTTTCAGCGATGTCAGTCACCGTAACCCAATCCTTCAGTGCCTTCCCCTTGTACATCTCATTATTGATCGTCGTCTGCGTATCTTCTTGCTTATTGTAGATAATGAGGTTGTGAGGTT
>CAZMYK010000849.1:0-2114 GCA_964570435.1 uncultured Saprospiraceae bacterium
GATCAACAATGCTGGAATTATGATCCCTCCTTATCTAGAGACCGAAGATGGTTTTGAAAGCCAATGGGGTATAAACCATCTAGGCCATTTCTACCTTACTGGCTTGCTGTTTGACCATCTTTCCAAGTCGAGAAGTGCGAGGGTAGTATCACTTGCAAGCCTAGCACATTTTGCGGGAAAGATCGACTTTGAAGATCCGAACCGTAAGACCTCCTACAAGCCAATGGAGTCATATCGCCAAAGTAAGCTAGCCTGCCTTGTTTTTGCCTATGAATTGCAAAGGAGACTCGATAAGAAGGGGTCTTCCATGAAGTCCCTGGCGGCTCATCCTGGAGTGGCATTAACAAATTTATTGGCCAGTGGTCCCAAGTGGGTCAAATTTCTTGCACCCCTATTTTCATGGCTCTTGCATTCAGTGAAGGACGGTGCTGAATCTACCTTGATGGCTGCCCTGGATCCTACTTTGGAAGGTGGTGAGTACATAGGACCAATGGGTAGGAGGGGCATGAAGGGTGTACCCGGTATCACCTATTCGAATAGCCTTTCTAAGGATCTCGAGGTAGGAAGAAAACTGTGGGACCTATCAGAGGAACTTTTAGGATTCAAATTTGAAGTCTGATAAGCCAGCTAGCGTCCTAAAAGGCAAGACGGTAATTTTTTCAATATCATTTAGCCACATTAAGAAGTAGAGCCACCGGCCTTCAGTTGCTCCCTAAAGGGGCTTTAAGCCCTTTTAGGGAAAATTTCATCAATTCTGTTTCATTGAAAATCATCCTTTGACCTTCGCCTCATTTTTTTGGCTGAATGAAATTCGGTAATTACTACTTTAGATCTTCCAGCATCACTTCTACTGCCTTTTCTAACTGCTGGTCTCGGCCCTTATCGACCATGCCAGGCATATTCTTAACCATCACATCAGGTTCGGTCTGTAGGTTCTCCATCCAGTTGCCGTCTATATCTTTTGCAGAAACAGGGACCACACCCCACACAGAGCCATCTGGGAGTCTTTCCCAACCTGCATAACTGCAAGTTCCAGGAGTTGGCATTCCCACTGTTTTTCCAATTTTGAGATCTGTATAACCTTCAGCAAAACAATGGCCATCAGAGTATTGTGCTTCATTAATTAAGGCAAGAGTCGGCTTTGTCCATCTTGATGTAGGTTCACCTCCAACTACTTTTGCTTCCGTTTCGTAAGAAATAAATGGAACGCCTGTAAAAAACATAGCAAGATCAGCTACGAGATCTCCTCCACCATTGAACCTGGTATCAACAATAATTCCTTCCTTTTCGAAGTACTTACCCATAATATCCTCATAGATACTTCTATAAGGCCCATCACTCATACCTGGAATATGAACATATCCCAAACGACCACCGCTGAGCTCTTTCACTTCCTTCTCGTTTTTCTTTACCCATCTCTTGTATAAGAGTTGACTTTCAGCTCGAAGACTTATCGGCTTCACTGTGACCATTTCACGCTTCTGTGTCTTTGGATCTAATATCTCTAGGAGGGTAAATTTACCTGCCAACCTATTTAAATAGGAAGCAACATCTCTCTGCGGAGAAATAAGTACCCCATTGATTTTTTCGATGATCATGCCAGGGGCTACTTTTAGATCCGACTTATCAAGTGGTCCTCCGCTAAGTACCTCGTCGACTAGGATTCCATTCCCAGTATGCTGGTAGTCCATGAAGATACCAAGCGAAGCTGTGGCGTCAGCATTTTGGACAGCCAAGCCTCGATACCTCGCACCTGCATGAGAAACATTTAGCTCTCCAATCATTTCACTTACTAGCTCTGCAAATTCGAATCCGTTGCCGAGAGATGGCACGAACTTTTCGTATTCCGTCCGCATTAGATCCCAATCGATGCCATGAAAATCGGGATGGTAGAAAATATTATTGGTCCTAAGCCATACATGGTCAAACATCGCAGCTCTTTCAGCAGCTGCATCGAATTCGATTTCTCCTTTGATCTTTACTCCTTCCTTCTTACTCTTAGCAGGATCAATCTTAGAAATGCTTCCACCACTCAAAAGGTAGAGATTTTTCTGGTCTTTGTCCCAGCTCAAAGAGCCTCCATTTGCGCCTAGCTTAAGGGCCATTTTGGTCTC
>CAZMYK010000850.1:0-2109 GCA_964570435.1 uncultured Saprospiraceae bacterium
AAAGGAAGTCTTAGAAAATTATTTGCCTCCACCTTTTAGACCCAAGCTTATTAATGGTAAAGGTATTGCTGGAATATGTTTGATTAGATTGAAAGAAATTAGACCTAAGGGACTGCCAAAACAAATCGGAATTTCCTCTGACAACGGAGCTCATCGGATCGCGGTCGAATGGGATGACGCCGGAGAAGTACGGGAAGGTGTGTACATTCCAAGAAGAGATACGTCATCAAGACTCAACTCACTAGCTGGAGGAGCTATATTTCCAGGACTTCATCACCTTGCAGAATTTACCGTTGAGGAATCTGAAGGAAGCTATAAGGTGGCATTTACTAGCGAGGATGAAACTTCCTTGTCCATTGTAGCAAGTGAGACGATTACCTGGAATGACGAAAGTGTATTTGACGATCTTCAATGTGTCTCTGATTTCTTTGAAAGTGGTTCAGTAGGGTACTCCCCTCACAAATGTGACTTTGATGGATTAGAGCTGAGGGCCATGAATTGGAAGGTTTCTCTTTTGGAAGTTAAAGAAGTTCATTCAAGCTTTTTTCAAAATGAGGACATTTTTCCGAAGGGTTCCGTGAAATTCGACAACGCCCTCTTGATGCGGGATATTGAGCACGAATGGATCGGTTTGAAAAAAATAAGAACCAGTAAATGAAGATGGCATGATGTGGATATTTGTGATTTTCATTGTAATCCAAGTAATTGGATATGCATTAGTAGTTGTAAGTCTATTAAGATCCGTCTTTAAAAAAGATAGGCGGAAGATGAGGAGGATTTCCATTTGGCTAATTGCACTTTTCCTCTTTTCAGGCTTCGTTTTTGAGGTTCTTCCTGGTTCAAAAGTTTTTTGGTGGCCTATCGAAGCTATTGAGTCAAAAAGTTATACCGAGAAATTGATGGGGATGTCCTTCGTACTCCCTGAACCAGTTTGCTGCCTCGTTTCAAAAAGGCATTTTAATGGAGACGGGAGTTCAGTCATAATCTACCAGCTAAATGAAAATATTTCCAAACATCTAGCGCAACCCGATTCAACATTTTTTACAGATTACCCTAGAAAAGGAAACAGAGACGATTGGGGATTGGTAAATTGGACTAAAACACCACTTAAACAAGACCATGAATATGCCTTTGAATTTGCTTCCTATGCTGAGAATAAGTCCGAATTCAATCTTGAAGAACTTTTACATGAGCAGGGAAACTATTATGCTTTCAAATACCTTAAAGTGATGAATCTCGGGGATGAAGCCCTAATAATGAATGTAGATTTTTATCTTATTAGCCCACAAAGAAATATTCTAATTGCTGTTAACGCAAATACTTAAAACCAAATAGATCCAGCTAAGGGGCAATGATGCTTTTTGGAATTAAAAAAGGCCTGCACGGAGCGTAATCACAGTCTATCTAACATGAAGCTGTACGTTTACTAAGCTCTTTCTTTCTTCACCACCAATACCTTGGTACTCACCCTTGCCCGCCCTTCACTTTCCAATGAATCTTAGACCATCACGACCAATTAGGATGATTGCTTAAGAGATTAGCAGAATTGCCTGTATCTTTTGACTTAATTATATTTCACAAGAATGCATTACTTTCAGAATTTCCTCTTATTGATCTCCTTCAGTCTCCTATGCCATGTGACTGAAGCCCAGGTAATCACGATTGGTTCTTCAGGAGATTACAATAATCTAGAAGCAGCTGAGAACTTTGTTTCGCCTGGAGATACCTTACAATTACAATCTCAGGTCTTTTCAGATGGAGCCCAATTCCTGACCTTGAACGGTACCGCAGATGAACCCATCACAATCATTGCCGAAGATGAGCACCAAAGCATCTTTCGTGGTGGAAGTGAGGCCATTCATCTTGTTGATTGTTCTTATTTGATCTTAGAGGGACTTTTGATCGAGCAGCAAACAGGTAATGGGATCAATATCGACGATGGGGGAGACTATTCATCGCCAAGTAAACACATCACGATTAGAAACTGCATTTTTCGCGATATGGCAGCTAGCGGGAACAATGACTTGCTCAAGATGTCTGGGGTCGATAGTTTTTTGATAGAGCAATGTAGTTTTATCAATGGAGGTAGCGGAGGAAGCGGTGTTGACT
>CAZMYK010000851.1:0-2105 GCA_964570435.1 uncultured Saprospiraceae bacterium
AATGTCCTCCAAGGTGTAAGAAAGATCATCGGCGATTAGGGGTTCATCTTCAACGATTAGGATCTTGACATGCTTCATGCGCTTACTTTTTTATATGAATGAAATACTATCCTTACTTTCAATCCATCCTCAACCTCATAGTTCAATTCGCCTTTTAGCTTGCGGGATAGGGATCTGATTAGTTGGAATCCAAAACCTTCCTGAATCTTAGAATACTCCCCAATCATACCGCTGTCTTGCACTAGCAGTACTAATTGGCCTGACTTTTCGCGCAAGCTGACCAACAAGGATTGGGAGCTATCAGGCGAAATGGCATACTTTAGAGCATTTGTTATTAACTCATTTATAATTAGACCAATTGGTATACAGGAGTCAAGGTCTAAGATTAGTTGATCAACCTTGATGTCAATATCAATGTCCATTTCATCGTAGTGGTAACTATGGATCAAACTAGCGATAAGTTTCTCAATATAAGGCTTCATCTTCACGCCCTTCAAATTAGTACCTTCGTATAGTCTTTGATGTAACAAGGCCATTGACTTAACCCGATCTCTATTATCCACAATGGCTCTCTTGACAGACCCGTCCTTGATGTTTCGACTTTGCAAATTGAGCATGCTAGAAACAATCTGTAAATTGTTCTTTACTCGATGATGTATTTCCTTGATTAAGACTTCCTTCTCCTTCAGATTCTCAGTGATCTCATGATTTTTCCTCCGCCTAATCCGGTTACTGTACAAGAGGAGGCCAATGATGCAAGCGGCCAGAATTCCTAAAATTACAAAATAGCGGTATTGAATATTACGAAATTCTACTTCCTTAGAAAGTTCTAAAATCCGCTTTTCTTCATCTTGCCGCTTGAGTCGCTGCTCCAACTTTTGAATTTCTGACATTTTGAAATCCTTTCTCTTGTCTCTTTCTATTTGTCGACTCTTCTTGGCTAAAGCATAGGCCTCTTTCAATCTACCTTCTTCAAATAGAATGTCCGCATAAGCTTCAGTTATTTCTTCCTCATTTGTTTGTAGATCCCAAGATTCCAAGTACTCAAAACTGCTGATGACTGCCTTTCTATACTTGTTATAGTTACCCAAGTCCTTAAGAATCTTAGCTCGTTTCATCAGGACCATAATCACACTTGGCTTTGCATTAATTTGCTCAAATAGAACAAGGCTTGAGTCTAGGAATGTAAGCGCTTCTTGGTCTTGTCCTTTGAGTAGAGCTAGATTGGCCATATTCCGATAGCCAAATGCCAACGACTTAGGGGTCTTCTCATTTCTACCAAGTTCTAGTGTTTTTCTTAAGTATTGCTCAGCCTTTTCCACATTACCCATTACCATGTAGGTATCACCAGCGTTGTTGTAGGACGTTCGGTAATAAAATCTCACCCCTTTTTCATCAGCAAGCCTAATATTTTCTTCAAAAAATCCCACAGCCCTTTCATGCTCACCTAGACGATTATATATGATTCCTATTCTATTATTAATGCCTAATATTTCCCTGAGATTGTCCGTTTCTGTGAATATTTTCAAAGCCTTCAAAGCATAATCCAAGGCAATTGCAAATTCACCACTTTCTGTTTTTAGATAGGATACAAAAGCCAAGCTTGAGGCCAGCCTATCCATTTCATTCGCCTCTCGGTAGTAGATTATTGCCTCTTGTATAAGATCACTTGCTTCATCTAAGCGCTGGAGGTTAATCAAGGCAAGTGACTTTGACTTTTTAATCTGAATTTCAAAGGGCTTGTCATCTAACCTTGAGACGATTTCCAAGGATTCGTCAAATAAATGCAAAGACATCTGAATGTCTTTCTTGAGGTACTTTTTCGCTAGGGCATATTTTATCCGTACTATACTGTCTTCAGATTGGACCTTGCCAGTTAAAAGACTAAGTTCTTCAAATGAAAGATTTAGTATGCCTTCTAAGTCTGCATTTGCTTGTGCTGCTGAAAAGTTCACGGAAACGACAATGATCATCAAGGCACCTATCACATATTTGAAAAGCTTCCTATACAAGAAGAAATGTGCAATTCCACATGTGTGCAATCCCGTTTCAATTGTAAATTTTCTGGATAAGACTTTCATCAAATGCTTATGTACAAAAGGCTG
>CAZMYK010000852.1:0-2105 GCA_964570435.1 uncultured Saprospiraceae bacterium
TAGGTAGAGCCATCTCTGTAAGATAGTAGCACCTCCTCACCTCGTGCTTGTAGACGATCGATTTTATAAGAACTCCCCACCTTGGGAAGTTTTATATTTCTAATCCGTCTTTCGAATACATCCTTGAAAACGAATTCTTCTGTGTTGATCCTGCCAACTTCTTTGTCCTCCTCCGCGTAACTTCCGATATGGTTCGCATTGACTTTTGACAAGAAGGAGTTCACTGATTGAAGGTCAGCATTGCGGCTAGGAAAAACAAGCACGTTACCTCCATTATCGATATAATCCGAAAGGGCTGAGCTAAGACCTGAACTGACGGTCAGAATATCATTCAAGATGATCAATTCAAAACTTCCAAAGTCCGAATAGCTGACATTTCGAGTAGATTGGTTTTCTGATTCGATGAAATCGATGCCGCTAAACAAAGCATCCAAGTACTTGTTCGATGCAGACTCATTAATGCTTAGAACGCGGATGTTTTGTTTAACTTCAAAGGCTATTTTATAGTTGTCGTCAAAGACAATAGGATAGTCTACGATATTGATGTCAGCAGTATTCCAACCAGCACGGGTGAGCGTGAGGTTCGCAGTATCGATTAGGCTGGACCTAGCCTTTATGCTTTTAAGTCCTAGCGGCCTGTTTTGATCATCGTGTTGGATGCTAAGTCTGATTCCTTCCCTATCTTCATCACTATGATTCGTCAATTTGATTACTAGCTTGTTGCTCTGATTGATCATGGGCACCTTGGTGGCGAACCATGCCGAGTCTATCGATATATTTAAGTCTTGAATAGCTTGCAAGGGTATGAAATTCATCTGCTCAGATGAATCCTGCATTTCAAAGTTGTCAGAAATATTCCTTTGGAAATCCGATATTTGGTAGTAGATCTTAGTGTCAAATGATTCTTGATTCAATGACTGTCTCTGGCGATTGAAAACTTGTGAAAGGGGATAGACTTCTGGTCGTTCTCGAACGGCATCAATTTCTGTCAAGGCCTCTTCCTTAGTGAGGAGTCGTTGCTGAGCAGCCTTAAATTCGTTGCTTAGTATTTGAAAACGCTCATCTTCACCATAAGCAGAAACAATTTCCTGAGCCTTTTGCTTGGCCGTGTTAATAAGACTCACCTCATTGGTTAAGGCCGACATGCTAAAAGAGTTGTCAATGTAAATGCTAACGGCCTTCGTCCCTTCTAAGCGCTCGTCTTCTGTCAAAAGGAAGGGTTGGGCGAAGGCAAATATCAAGAAGGCCAAGGCAAGTAACCTAGCCAACAGAATTAGAAGGTTCTTTAACTTATTTCTGGAGCTGGTTTCTTCCTTTACTTCTTTTAAGAAACGCACATTTGTGAAATAAACTTTCTTAAATCTTCTAAAGTAAAAGAGGTGGATAATGATGGGTATTGCAAGTAAGAGCAAGGCCCATAGAAAGTTTGGAAATACAAATTGCATAAGTGGCAAAAATAGAATATTAAATCACTAGAATAAACAATGGGCTTCAATTATTATATTAAAAGCCCTAAATGACTATTTTCACGATAAGAAACTCAAAAATTAACATAATGTTCAAAGCCAAAATTCTCACTCTACTTGCCCTTTTTGTATGTAGCTTAGCAAATTCCCAGAAGATTGATATGGACTTACTGGAAGGTATGAGCCTAAGAAATATAGGGCCTGCAGGAATGAGCGGGAGGGTGACTGCAATTGATGTAGATCTGTCGAATACTGATCGTATTTATATAGGTACTGCCTCAGGTGGCGTTTGGTTGTCCGAAAATGGAGGGATCAGTTGGATGCCAATTTTCGACGAACAGGAAACCCTTTCCATTGGTGCAATCAAGATTAATCAGCAAAACCCAAGTGAAATTTGGGTAGGCTCAGGCGAAGGAAATCCTAGGAATTCACATAATAGTGGTCGTGGATTATACAAGTCAAATGATGGGGGAAAGACATGGAAACTCATGGGCTTAGAGAAGACCATTCTTATCCACAGAATAATAGTACATCGAGATGACCCGAACACTGTTTTCGTAGGTGCCCTAGGTTCTGCTTGGGGTCCTTCAAAGGAAAGAGGCGTCTTCAAGACGACTGATGGCGGTAAGACTTGGGACA
>CAZMYK010000853.1:0-2104 GCA_964570435.1 uncultured Saprospiraceae bacterium
TATTGTTCAATAGCATGTCACCTTGTACTTCTTCTGGAAAATGCCTACTACTCACAAATTCTAGACCTGAAGTTGGCCTAACTTTATGGTCTCTTTCAATTAGATCCTTACTAGCTGGAACTGTGATTCCATACCTTTGTTTGAAAGCAGACGGAAGCAACCAATGAACTTCGGGACTTGAGGTCTGGAGGAAAAAATCTTGGCCCCATTGATCATAAGTAATCCCCCATGGGTTGGGAGCTGGAATACTAGCTAAGCGATCCAGTTTTGTAGAAATGGGATCATAACGATAGAATCCTGAGAATGTGGATCTAATAGGCCCCTTAGCTGTTTCAACATTGGTATGAAGAAACCAACCTTCCTCCATTATCAGGGCACCAGAAGGATCCGTTGTGAATCCGCTGATGACATGGTGTGTATCGTGGTCATCGAAACCGCTTAGCACTGTCCTATATTCATCAGCCTTGCTGTCTCCATCATGGTCGATCAGCAACTTGAGATTTGTCCCTTGGGAAACATAGACCCCTTGAGGTGTAATCTCGAAACCAACAGGAAGGTGTAATCCTTCGGCGAAGATGGTTTCTCGATCTGCCCTACCATCGCCATCAGTATCTTCAAGAATCAACAACTTGTCATTTGGTTTTTCATCTCCAGGCCTGTAGTGCGGATAGGAGGGCATGACCGCCACCCATAATCTCCCCTGGTCATCGAAGCTGAGTTGGCAGGGATTAGCAAGATTGGGAAAGTCCCTTTCTGATGCAAACAGGTCGACCTTATATCCTGGAGCCATTGTAAATGTTTCTAAGTATGCCTCATCATACTTATAAGCTTGGGCTTCCAAATTTTTCGGACTATAGTTGGTCTTAACTACTGCAAGTTCTTGGGTAAGAAGATCAAGTGAGTCTAAGTTCAATTTTTCTCCTTGTGCCAGAGTCCAGATTGCAGAGTCTCTCACGTGCGTCATCTCACGAATCTTTTGAATTTCTTGTGGATAGTTCTGACCACCAAAGGGTTCGTGACGCCTGCCATAGACATGGACACCATTAGGTATCTTAAAGTCGCTGTGCCAGCTCCAGTTCTTCTCTTTGACAGCTGCAAGCAAGTCATTGATGCGAGTCTTAGTCTTTCGTGGCGACCTACCAAAAATCTTATCAGCGAGATAGGTGGCCAGCTTCTCATAGCCTTGCCTATTGACTTGGAATCCGTCTTGAGTGTATTCCGACCAAGTTTTCGAAATATTAAAAATGTCTAAGAAGCTCACCTTCTTTATAGTTGCTACTTCCCTCATTGCACTGGTATATTCGGAAAGTCTCTGATCGATTTCAGCAAACTCATCGGCTTGGTAAACCTCCTTGATTTGTTCATTTGCAATTGGAGATACCAGGACTAGCTTTTTGGAATCCTGATCAATGTAGTCTTGCTTGAGGGTGTGATCTAAAAATGCCGCAAGCTCTTCCTTGTATCTAGGCAAGCCATTTCTACCTTGGAAGGATTCATTGTAGCCAAAAAATGCTAGAATGAGGTCAGGATCAAGTTTCTCTAGCCACTCATCTTCAGTTGGAAAGGTCCCAACACTAGTGGTCGCATTAGTTAAATCGCCAGAATAGTAAGCCTCGGCACCAGGAAAAGCCCAAGGCGAATTTCTCGCAGAATGTGGCCGAAATCCAGGCGTATTCCCTCCATCACACATGTTTCTGATAAATAATTTGTGGCCTGGATACCTCGCATGTAATTCTGCTTCAAAGTGACCAAATTCCATCATCCTTGAGCATAAATTGTTTCCTATTAGCACAATTCTGAAGTCCTCCTCGATGGGAATTGACTCTATACTATCAATCTTTGAACATCCAAGAAGGCAGCATATTCCAATAACAATTATATAGCGAAATGTCATATCGTTGCAAATACTAAGCTCCTCAAAATACCTTTTTTCATTGAAGGCTTATTCCTCCTTTTAGTCTTTTTGAATCTTAATTTCATGTTGACTTAGAATTTTGAGCACTCTATCAAATTCTCTGCTCCTTCTTGCGGTGATTTGCAGCTGTCTATCTTCGCCTATACTAAACCGCAGATTAGAAGCGTGTAGCATCATTGATGTCATATT
>CAZMYK010000854.1:0-455 GCA_964570435.1 uncultured Saprospiraceae bacterium
TTGGAGTATGGAGAATCTCTACGGAGAGAAATTGAAAGATCTCTTAGTACATTAACTGATAGGCAGTGCGATGTTATCAAGCTGTATTTCGGAATCGGAGTAGAACATCCAATGTCGCTTGAGGATATCGGTGAGAAATTTGGACTTACGCGGGAGCGTGTTAGACAGATTAAGGATAAGGCGATTAATAAACTTCGCAGCGCTTCACGAAGCAAGCTATTGAAGCATTATTTAGGAGCTTAAATATAAAAAGAGGATTTCGATCCTCTTTTTTTTTGGCTTTAATCTAGACGGTGTCTTCATCACTATTATAGGTCCACAATTAATCTTTAGATCACGATCTTATACTTCCGTGGCTTGCAAGGTAATAGGACGTTGTATGCTTTCTTCAAGTGAAATGAATGTTTCAGTCCTTTGTATGCCGGAGATGCGCTGAATCTTCTCGGACAATACAT
>CAZMYK010000854.1:465-2103 GCA_964570435.1 uncultured Saprospiraceae bacterium
TAAGTGATCAGTATCTTGACAGATCACTCTGGCAAAAATACTATATACACCAGTTGTGTAATGTGCAGAAACAATCTCAGGTATTTCACGAAGTTGTGCAATCACACTTTTATACATAGAACTTTCCTTTAAGTATATGCCGAGAAATGCACTTAAGTCATACCCTAGGAGCACGTGGTCAATGTTTAAATAGGCGCCCTTGACAATACCTAAGTCCTGCAATTTCTTCATCCTTACGTGGATTGTTCCGCCCGATACGAATAACATTTTTCCTATCTCAGTGTAAGGTGTTTTTGCATCCTTCATGAGGACGGACAAAATCCTCAAGTCTAATTCATCAATTTCAAGTGGCTTCGCTTTCATCATACAATTTTATGCAAAATCTGGGTCATTTAATTGAAATATTTGCAATTTTATGGATCTAAAATTCCAATTGACACAATATGATAGGCATTTTCGAAATAATGGCTCAATAAATGTTAAAACAATATGTACTTTCGCGTTTTGTATATGGGTAAAGTCAAAATTGTAAATTAGAATCACTTTGGAGGAAAATAAATCAAGCAGGACGAGTGAGAAGTATAAGATCTGGATTCCTCTTGTTTTTTCACTTGCGTCACTAATTGGTTTGATCGGCGGTTACAAGATGGCAGGGAAGGATGCGATTAGTAATTTGGTTGTCAAGTCAGGCGAAGGAGAAGGAATTGCATCTGGTAGGGTAGAAGAATTGGTTAGATTTATTGAGTCCAGGTATGTCAGTGATTTAGATAGTGAAGAATTAATTGAAGATGCATTTCAAAATGTGCTAGATCACTTGGACCCTCACTCGATCTACCTGAAGCCAGATGAAATGGATCAGGTGAATGATCAAATGGGAGGATCCTTTGAAGGAATTGGGATCGAGTCCATCCTCCTTGACGATACGTTGTACGTAAACCACCTGATACTCGATGGCCCTGCTGCAAAAGCGGGTTTAAAAATCGGTGATCAAATCCTTTCAATCAATGACTCCGTTATCGCAGGTCGGCAACTTAACCTTTCGGAAATTAGAGACAAACTCAAGGGAGATGCAAATAAGGAACTGCGTTTAGAAATAAGTTCTCATATTGATAAAACTGTAAGTACGCTAAAATTGCAGTTGGGAAAGGTAGATGTTAAATCTGTAATGGGTTATACTAATGACGAAGACTATGCAGTGGTACGTATAGATCGCTTCAGTTCTGATTCCTACAAAGAGTTTATGGAATGTTTAAAACAACTCGATCAGAATGGCGGTTTTAAACACTTAGTTTTGGATCTTAGAGGTAACCCAGGAGGCTTCCTTCCCGAAGCAACGAAAATGTTAAATCAGATCTTTCAAGAAAAAGGAAAACTCCTAGTTTATACACAGGGAAGAAAGGAAAGGGTCTCTGAATATAAGAGTACAGGTAAGAATTTCTATAACATTGGAAAGGTGGCGATCCTTGTTGATGAAGGATCTGCTTCTGGTAGTGAAATAATTGCCGGAGCTATCCAGGATTGGGATCGTGGTCTGATAGTTGGGCGTAGAACCTTTGGTAAGGGGCTTGTACAAGAGCAATATAATATGAGCAATGGTGGAGCCCTTCGGTTGACTGTGGCTGAGTACTTCACGCCCAG
>CAZMYK010000855.1:0-2102 GCA_964570435.1 uncultured Saprospiraceae bacterium
TTATCGCCTTGGACTGGATTACAGCATGTGGAAAGCGAAAATTTATACATATCGGCTGGCTCGCCATTGATCAATATTTTTTGCTTGCCATCTTCTTGCTTCCTAGGGCGTTTTTTTTCTGTTTGCTCCTCAATGATCACCGTCGTCTTCGTTTCTTGCTCCTTCAAGGTCATTCTTTGAGCATGGACGTCGAATAGCTTCAGGTCTGCTAGGTTGACTTGCTCGCTAAAGATCCCATAATAGAGATCTGGTCTGCTGATAAATCCGAAGTGCTTGACCAACATGTCGATGTTTAGGTCAAAGTCAGCCTTCATGTTCTTAAGCTTACGCATTAATGACTCCTTGCCAAACTCTCCCTTTTTCCGCCTTTCCTCCTTCATTGACGACCTGATCTTCGAGCGAGCCTTTCCAGTAACAACCATTTTAAGCCAGTTCTCATTGGGTTTTTGGTTCTTACTTGTAGTAACCGAAACCTGGTCACCATTGGCCAGCCTGAATCCCATCGGAACTAACTTATTGTTGACCTTAATAGCAGTGGCTTGGTAGCCAATGTCAGTGTGTATGTCAAAGGCAAAGTCTAGTGCCGTTGCTCCCTTCGGCAGAATTCGCATATCACCTTTCGGTGTGAAGGCATAGATTTCTTCTGCGAATAGGTTCGTTTTGAAGTCATTAATAAATTCGAGTGCGGAATGGCCAGAAGTGTCGAGCAAGTGCCGGATTCCATCCAACCACTGGTCATAGACCGAATTGGAATCCTTGACCCCCTTGTATTTCCAATGAGCTGCGAAACCGCGTTCTGCAATCTCATCCATTCTTTCTGACCTTATCTGTACTTCTACGAAACGACCCTTGGGACCGATGACCGTAGTGTGGAGAGACTCATATCCATTACTCTTCGGCGTAGTTACCCAGTCCTTAAGTCTCTCAGGTATAGGCATGTAGACGTCAGTAATGTCCGAGTAAATCTGCCAACAAGCACTTTTTTCCTTATTGATCTCCGCATCGATCACAACTCTCACAGCAAAGATGTCGTAAATTTCTTTGAGAGGGACTTTCTTGGACTTGATCTTATTTGCAATTGAAGAAATGGACTTGATTCGGCCTGTAATTCGATAGTCCACCCCCATTTCATCAAATTTCGGTTTCAGGGGTTTGACAAATTCGCTGATGTATCTCTGGCGTTCCCTTTTGCTATCGACTAGTTCCTTTTCAATATTGTGGTACATCTCGGGCTCTGTGATTCTAAGGCACAAATCTTGAAACTCAGTCTTTACATTATAGAGTCCTAGGCGGTGAGCGAGAGGAGCATATATAAAGTTAGTCTCGGCTGCAATCTTCAGTTGCTTGTGCACCGGCATCGAGCCAATCGTCCTTAAATTGTGGATCCGGTCAGCCATCTTGATCAAGACCACTCTAACGTCTTCAACAAGGGTACTCAGTACCTTCTTGAAATTTTCAGCTTGAGGACTTTCTACGTTATAGAGACCGTCTAGTTTGGTAAGCCCGTCCACAATAGTTCGGATCTTAGGTCCGAACATTTCATCGATTTCTTCGATGGTGACAGGAGTATCCTCCACTACATCATGCAATATCGCACTTACCACTGCGGTAGGTCCAAGTCCAATTTCTTCGGCACATATTCTTGCCACCTCGATTGGATGCAGGACATATGGTTCTCCTGACTTTCTTCTTTGATTAGCGTGTGCTGACACGGCTAGCTTGTAAGCCTTATCCAAGTGGACCTTGTCCTCATCGTTTAGGCTAGACATGATCGATTTCCGAAGCTTATTGTAAGCCTTTCGAATCTGCTTGAATTCAGTCTCGTTGATAGCTACCGCTGTACTCATGGATTAATAATCTACATTGAAGGTACGGTAATAACACCAATTAGTTTGGAGAAATTCCCAGCATGCTCAAGATTTTTTTTCAAAACAATTGCTGAATCATTGAAATTTTAAAAAAGATTTTATCTTTGCATTCCCTTAGCAATAATGATGCTAAGTAGTATTAAAGTAGTCAAGGTTTAGAGCCTTGAATTTTGCGGGTGTGATGGAATTGGTAGACATGCTAGACTTAGGATCTAGTGCCGCGAGGCGTGGGGG
>CAZMYK010000856.1:0-2098 GCA_964570435.1 uncultured Saprospiraceae bacterium
ATTAAATTTTGTGATGTGAGTCTGTCCTAGCATGTGGTTAAATAATCTAGTAGACCATTATGAATTCCAAAGACTTTTCTGGTCCTAATCAAAGAAATTAGCTAGCAAATCAGATTTTCTTCCCTATCTTAAGTAGATTAAATTATACCTCAACATAAATATGCAAAATGAAGGAACTACGAAAGGAAGATATCAATCAAGAAGTATTCGATCTGTACGATGATTACGCACATAACAAGTTAGATCGCAGAACTTTTATGGATCGCTTGTCCACCTATGCCGTTGGAGGGCTAACAATTCCTGCATTGTTAAATTGTATAATGCCAGATTACAAGCAAAAAGTACAAATTCAAGATGATGATCCTAGGCTGGAATCAAACTATATCATGTATGATTCTGCAAGCGGAGGAGGAGAAATTAGAGGCCTCCTCAGTAGACCTAAGGAAGTAAGTAAAAAACTACCTGGTATCATTGTGGTTCATGAAAACCGTGGTCTTAATCCCCACATTGAAGATGTTACTCGAAGGGCTGCTTTAGCGGGCTTTGTGGCTCTTGGGCCCGACGCATTATGGCCCTTAGGCGGATATCCTGGAACTGACGATGAAGGAAGGACGATGCAGCGAAAGAGACAAAAAAGTGAGATGCTGGAAGATTTCATTGCAGGCTTTGAATACCTTAAAAATCACGAGCTTTGCGATGGCAACGTCGGAGTTGTAGGTTTCTGTTTTGGAGGATGGATATCTAATATGATGGCAGTTAAGGTCCCAACTCTCAAGGCAGCTGTCCCATTTTATGGGGGCCAGCCGGATGAAGCAGAAGTAGCTAAGATCCAGGCTCCACTCATGCTGCACTTTGGCGAACTAGACAAACGTGTTAATGCGGGATGGCCTGCTTATGAAGAGGCACTAAAGAAGTATGAGAAAGATTATCAAGCATTTGTATACGAGGCAGCCAATCATGGCTTCCACAATGATACCACAGCCAGGTACGATAAAGAAGATGCTGAATTGGCTTGGGAAAGAACGATTACTTTTTTTCAGGAAAGGTTGAAATAAATATTACTACAAGCTCTGTTTCCGAAGCCAATTCCAATATTTAGTTCCAATTTTCCATTTTAGCTCCAAAATTTAAGCCTAATTTTTAAACTAGATGTTAAAATTTCGGCCTAATTTTTGGCTCAATGCTCTAAATTCAGGCTGGGTACAATCACACTTGCAAATAAAAAAAGGGGCCTCAGCGATGTAGCAATTTTATTGCCTGAATTCTGCATAATATGAAGTCAAGAAATGGATATTCTATTGCGGGTTCAATAAAAAAAAGAGCGGTTTAACACTATTGCTAGGAAGATTAAGAGACACCTTACATGGATTGCATTTATTCTAAAAAGCATTTTTCACTAGTCATTTATTCCTTCTATTCCTGTTTCATTTGGATTCTTAAGCAACCACAATGATCAGTAATCAATCCATTTATTCCCCCTACCCCACCTCTTCGCTATAGGTTCTCAGATTAACACTACAAAGACCAAGTATTCCTAATTGTTCAATAGGAAGAAGATCAAGATTAGGTCCTTAAGCTCTGTAACGGGAAGTGGCTTCACCTATCTGGCAAGAAAATCCAAGAAATAAAGGTTCCTCATTTCCCTTACTTTGAATGGCTTCCCTAACCTCAAACTCATCGAGCATACTTTTACTCAAGGAAAACCTAGGCATCATTTACCAATAAAAACTCCTCTTTTGTCGAAGAAAACACGAACAACCAGTAACTTTTGATACTTTTATCCAGTTCATAGAGTTCAAGAACTATCCTTTTAGAAAATTGAAAACCAACTGAAAATGAAAGTAACCTTCCACATGCTAATTTGCATGTTGATCAGCACTGCACTACTAGGCCAAGAAACAAAACTCCTTAGATCACCTGACATCGGCGCGAATCATATTGTGTTCACCTATGCATCCGACGTCTGGGCAATGAATCTCGAGGATAATTCGACCTTGAGACTGACTAGTACAGCAGCAGTCGAAAGCAATCCTCACCTATCTCCTGATGGCACAACCGTAGCATTTTCCTCCAATAGGACAGGGGCATCGGCTGTGTA